>VGYL01000052.1 GCA_016872975.1 Planctomycetota bacterium | reverse complement strand
GATGAGACCGGCCAGAAATACCAGGGAAATCCGAAATCCGAAGCCGCGCCGCGCGGAAATTCGAATCTCGAAATTCGACACCGCGCACGCGGAGAGATCAATCCGAAACAAATTCCCAACGGAAGAGAATCCCAAACCTCGCGCACCGAGGCCGGGCCGCCCCACGCCGACGGTTCTCCCGCCAAGCATCAGCGTTTCGGTCATTGGAATTTCGGTCATTTGCATTTGTTTCGGATTTCGAATTTCGGATTTCGAACTTCGCTCCGTCACAGGCCGCGAATTTCCACCAGCTCGCCCGGGACCAGCGCCAAGCCCGGCGGGACTTTGATCAACACCGGCAGGCCCCATTGCGGAACCGTCGGATTGCGCCACAGGCGTTGCGGCATCAGCTCGATCGTCGGGCCGATCTCGGCGATCTGGGACCGTTTGCTCGCGGCCGGCGCCTGCGGCTTGCGCAACTCGACCGGCATCCGTGCCCGGAGATGGCCCAGTTGCTGCTCGCTCACGTAAGCGACCACCTCGGTCGGCGCTTCCTCCGCCACCGCCAGGATAGGATCGCCGGCCCGCACCACTTCGCCGGGTTGGCGCACCACCTCTTCGCCGGGCCGCTGCAACAACGCGTCATTCCTCTGTCCGTGGATGGGGATGACCCGACCGGCGATTGGCGCGGTCAGCTCCACCCGGCGGCGCGCCTGCCAGGCGTCCAGTTGCGCCAGCAGACCCTTCATGATCTCCTCCTGCACGCCGACCTGCCGGCGGATAGCCTCCAGCGCCGCATCCTCCGAGGGCGCCGGAAATTCCTGCATGGCAAACGCATCCCGCCTCTGCTGGGTCTGGCGGAGAATCCCCCGGGCCTGTTCCAACAGTTGCTCGTTCTCCCGGACATTCTGGAGGATGCTGGCGTGGTGGACTTTGATCTTCTCCAGCTCCAAAGGCACGATCGCCTCATCCTGCAGCAACTTCTCGCTGATCTTCACCTGCACCGCCAGGTCTTCGAGCGTGATGCGCCCCGAGGCGATGGCTCTCTGCAGGTCGAGGATTCGCAGGCGGGCACTGTCGACGTCCATCTCGAACCGCCGCCAGTTGTCCTTCTGGTTCATTTGGAGCGTGGCGGCGTCCGCCCGCAGCTTCTCCTGCGTGGGAATCAGTTGGGCCGAAAGGCGGACGGCTTCGGCCCCGGCCATGGCCAGGTCGGCCCGGAGCTTCGCCTCGTCCAGCAGCTCGTTGTCGGTGACCGTGTCCAGCGTGACCAGCGGCTGCCCCTCCTTGACGGGGGCAAAGAGCGGCGCGTGGATCTCCTTGATCCGGCCGGTGCAACTGGCCGCGACCTGGAGCACCTGCCCGCGGGCGATGCCCATGGTCTCGAACCGGGTTGTCCGCTGATAGAGCAGCCAGACCACGACCGCGACGGCCACCAGCCAGACCGTCACCGGCACGGCGTGACGCCGGTAGAAGCGTTTGACTCTCTGGCTTTTGCCCACGCTGTTCTTCATCCCGTAGCCTACACCTCAAGCAGCTTTTCCTGCAACGTCAGGCTGATGTTCTCAATCCCCTCGACCTTCTCCAACTCCGAGATGAACTGTTCGTTCTGTCCGGTGTCGCGGATCAGGATCTGGTAGGCGTACTCGGCGGGTCCGCCGAAGCCGCTGTCCTGCAGGGAAATCAGGGTAAAGCTCCCGCAGAAGCGCTGCAGGATGCCGGCCACGGGATGAGCCGGTCCCAGGGGGCCGCGCAGGCTGAAGCGCAGAAAACCGTTGTGCGGCTCGTGGGAGCCGAAGTCCGTGAGGAACAGGTAGAGCATGATCAGGCTCAGAACGGCGGTCCCGAGAATGGCCGTCACGTAGCGGTGCGTGCCGACCGCCATGCCGACGACCAGCGCGCAGAAGATGAACGAGATGTCGCGGGTGTCCTTGATGACGTTGCGAAAGCGCACGATCGCCAGGGCGCCCATCAACCCGAAGGCCGTGATGATGTTGTTGCCGATCACCGTCATCACCAGCGAGACCACGACGGTGATCAGGATCAGGGATTGCACATAGGAGCGGGAATAGGACAGCCCGCAATGGGTCGCGTAGTAGACCCAGGCCAGGACCTGCCCCAGCACAAAGGCCAGCAGCAGCGACAGGAGCACCGCCTGGGGGCTGAACGGCCCCCCGCTGATGGGTGTGTCTTCCAACAATTGCCAAAGCCTATCCATACCACGGAACCCTCACCGCCGGTCCGCAAAACCCGAGGCGGCATGCCTGCGTGATCGAGGTGGCGTACTTGGACATCGGGGTCACTTCGAGCTCGAAATGCCGCACCAGCCGGGTAAGCCACGCCGGATAGCAGCCGGTGAACTTGATCTCCAGGATCGTGTGGCCCGTCGTCACCGCATGGTGCTGCCAGCCGGAGCCACCCAACCGCACGTACGGCTCGTGCGTGACCTTGTAGCAGAGTTCCCGGTCGAACGTCACCCGCACCCGGTCCTCCGTGGTGCCTTCGAACGCCTGCCGCAAATAACGAATCAGGACCATGGGACCGGCGCGAATCGCGGCCACATAGCACTGAAACTGATTCAGAGCATTCTCATCCGTGGTGTAGCCCTGCGGCGGCAGAGCCCTGCCGGCCAGCAGAACCGGCACATCACGGTCCGTCACCTGCGCCCGGCTCTTGAAAATGACCTGGTTGATCCGCCGTTTGATCTCCAGGAAGCGCGGATACTCCGGCTCATCCGTATAACTGCGAATCCGCAGCTTGAAGCGGTTTTTCACCCCCGTCAAGCTCTCCCGGCAAAGCTGCAAATCCGGAGCATCGAGGTACAGGCTGACGATCGGGTACATCCCGCCCCGCTGCAGCTTCGAGTAGCGATCCGGCTGCAAGAACGGGCGGATATATCGGACGATGCCCGCCGCCCGGATTTCGTCGATGATGTACTTCATCTCGAAACGGCAGGCGAGCATCCGGTCCGCGGTGACTTTCCGCGCCGGCTGTGTCTCTTGCTTGTCCTTCTGGTCGAAACCTCCAAGACCCACCGAATATTCCGATTGCTCCATCACCTCATTCTCGGTCACGCATGCTGCCGGTTGGAACCCATATTTTTATCCATTTTAACACAAAGGTCCCCTCTGCGTCAAGCGTCTAGAGCCATAGGAGCCCCTCCGGCCGGAGCGCACAACGACGGAAACTCGCGGCAGGCAGGGTCACCGTGCGCCATTTCGGACTGCGGCGTGTCCTGTGCTCCAGGTAGTCTTCGAGCCGGAGGCAGAAGAAGACGTACCGATCGATACCCAACGCGAGGACTTCGCACCCGTCGAAATCCACATCCGCTCGGGCCACACGATACGCAAAGACGAAAACCGCCTCGTGGTCGCAGCCGAGCGCCTCCCGCCACAGTTGCAGGCTTTCGAGATCGTCCACGGTGACCCAGCAGTCCAGGCCCCTCAGTCCGACCAGGGTCGTGCCGGCGAAGGTCCGGCCCTTGACCTCGGCAATCACCTTGCGATCCGGTCCGGGAAAAAGCAGGAAATCGAAGTTCTTGACGGATTCATGGGACGGCCCCAGCCGCCGGTGCTCATCGCTGCGGACGTAGGGCACGTGATGATCCAGCAGCCAGCTTTCAAAGGCACGCTCGTAGCGATTGGGAGAGTCGTCCCGCATAACGGTCGCACTCCGCCTCTGCAGAGGTCAAGGGTATCACAATTCCCACGGGCGCCATCGGGTACCCCGACAAACGAGCAGGCCCACCTTACGGCGCCCTTGCCCCCTCAGGAACTCAGTCGGGAGAGGAACTGCTCCAGATCCGCAAGCTCCTGCGTGCCCGTGGCCATGTTCTTGAGGACCACCTGGCGTTTGTCCCGGTACTCCTGGCCGATAATGACACACATCGCCGCCTTTTGGCCGGCCGCCTCCTTGAGCTGCTTCGAGAGACCGCCCTGCCGGTAGCTGAAGTTGGCCGCATGTCCTTGGGCGCGAATCCGGGCCGTGACTTCGTAGACGGATCTGGCCATCTCCGGATCGGCCAGAGCGACGAAATACTCGATCGCCGGCTGGGGCACCTGCTTTTCCATAATACCCCTCTGTTCCAGTAGAATTTCCAGGACACAGTCGCCCATGCCCATTCCGGTCGCGGAAATCGCCGGTCCGCCGAAATCCCGCAGCAGATTGTCGTAGCGTCCCCCGCCGCAGATGGCCCGCAACTCGCCGGCAATATCGTGCACTTCGAACACGACACCGGTATAGTAGGCCAAGCCGCGGACAATACTGGGGTCGAAGACGCAGTACTCGCCCACGCCCATGGTCCTTAAGATGTCAAACACGGTCCTGAGCTCATCGGCCGCTTTCAAGAGGTCTTCATTCGAGGCGACGATCTCAGCGATTCTGTCCACGGAATCGAGGGCCATCAGGTCGCGGATCTTACCGGCCTGAGACGGATCGGGCACCTGCTCGGCCAGCAACGCGTCGAAAGTCTCAGCCGGCAGCTTCGGCTTCTTGTCGAGCACGGCGTACAGCGCGTCGAGCCGCTCCGTGGGAATTCCGATACTCGCCAAAACCGTCGCCAGGAGCCTGCGGCTGGAGATCTTGGCCTGTACGTCCCTGGGGGTCAGGCCGACCATGCGGAGGTAGTCCAAGGTCGTGAAGATGATCTCGGCGTCGGCCTGTCCGGAGTCCTCGCCGATGATGTCGATGTTCCACTGGAAGAACTCCCGCAGCCGGCCCTTCTGGGGGCGCTCGGCCCGGCACAGACGCGGGACGGAAAACCACTTGATCGGCCGTGGTAGAGCGTTGATCCGCTGATTGACCATCCGGGCCAGGGTCGGCGTGATCTCCGGGCGAATCGCCAGTTCGCGGCCACCCCGATCCTGCAGCGAAAAGAGCTGCTCCACGATCTCCTGGCCGCTCTTGATCTGGTACATGGCCAGATGCTCGAAGATCGGGCCGTCGTATTCCTCGAAGCCGTTGCGCCGCGAAGCCTTCTTCCAACCGTCGATGATCCAGTTGTGCCGGGCCATCTCCGGCGGGTAAAAGTCCCTTGTCCCTTTGACTGGCGGTATCTTCATGCCCTTCTTCTCTTTATGTTCCGAATTGCCCGTTTTTCCGTGACGTTGTTGTCGAATTTCACCCTGATGTACTCATCCATGTCCTTGTCGCAGGTGAAGTGCAGCTCATAATCGTACTCCCCCGGGACAGAATCGCAATCCGCATGCTTGTACTTGCGGCAGATCTTCGGCCGCCGCTGGTAAATGCCGCACCGGTAGTCCTCCTGGGAGAGGTGACGGCACACGTTCTTCACGCTGAGGTACCAGTCGCCGTCCTCCACGAACACCGAGACATTCTCGTGACAGAGGTACCAACGGATATCCTCGTAATCCGCTCGCGTTTCCGGTGTTTCGATCGGCAAGGCGAAGTACCGGCAACACAGTCCGGCGCATCGCCCACATTGCCCCTTCTTCGCCATCCATGATCCCTTGATCGGTTCCCGAGAGCGACCTGTCGGTCGAATACCGGCACTATACGCCCCGGCCGACGGATCGTCAAGAAAGGCCACTCCGGCTGTTCCAGGGGCCTCGTCGCGGCGTGCGGAGACAGGGCCGGGTCCCGGTGCCACACGCCGCGACGGCAGGGAAATTATTTTTGAAAAAATCCCATTAAAGTAGTTGACACCCGTCACCGGGGTCGTTACTATTGTCTTTAGTGATTTTGTCCACAGGCCCCCGCATAGTCTCGCTTCCTCTCCCTCATCAATAGCGGGGGCTTCTTTTTTGCGCCCATCGCGTCCGTGGCTTCGGGGAAAGCGCAAGCCTCTCGGGTGCACACGCTTGCGAGTCGTGAAGCCGCTTCGCGGCGGGTAGGAGAAAGAAACCCACCGTATCCCAGGTGCCATGCCTACGCCTCGTAGGCATGTCTACGCAAAGCCGTAGACATGGCACCCAAACCGCCAGTTTCTTAGGAGGGCGCAGACGCTGACAAGAGACCGGAGATCTTGGGCTCGTTCCCCAAAAGAACGGCCTTCGTCGCGTTGGAAACGTATGCCCAGGCGGCGCGTATCCGCGCTACGCACACCAAGGCCGCGAGCGTCTGAGTTCGCCCGTGAGAATGTTCTGCGCGATCATCACGTCTTCGCGGACCTGGAAATCGAACATCCCGACGCAGAGGAAATCGGCGCCGCCTTCGAACGCGAATTTGAACCCCACCCGCGGGTGAACCGCCCCGGCGGCGAGGACTTTGAACGCAATCCAGGGCTCTTTGAGCCCGGCCATGTACTCGATCGTCTCCTCGGGGGCACGGCAGTACATGTTGTCGTGGTACTCGTCACGATTTCCGCTGTTCGGCCCGACCACGTCGAATACCTTGCGGTTCTCCTTCGGCGTCGCCGACCAGTAGGTGTCCGGATGGATGGTCTTGACCCAGAAGTCCGGCTTGAATCCCGCCTTGACGCAGGCCTTGACCGTCTCGATGTCGTGCGCGCCGAGCCCGCCGGGCACTTTGAACTGCTGAATGTAGTCCAGGGCCTCGCCCAAGGCCTCCACCTTGCCGTCCCGGACGGCCTTGTCGGCGATTCCCCCCTGCACATACACCGCGTGGGCGCCGTTGTCCACGGAGCGTTTGATGCCTTCCTGGATGTCCTTGCCCGAGGCGCAGTCGGAGAACCACTGGATCTTGCCGCCCCGCTCGTTCCAGTAGCGGTTCATCACCCGGTCGGAGACGGGGTTCGTCAGGACCGTGTTGATGCCCATCTCCTCCGCCAGCTCAAACGTCTGAAACACCTTTTCATCGGTGTGGTACGCCTTCACGAGGGGCGAGACATAGATCAGGTCCCGGCTGTGGGCCCAGCCGCCGATCAGGTTGCCGCCACAGAAGACCCGGCTGACCTTGAGGTTCTTGATCTGGCCGTACTGCATCTTGCCGCTACCGGCAGCGGCCGCCGCCGCTTTACCCTGTTTCGCGTTGCCACCCCCCTCGGTCATTTTCGCCAGCAGGTTCTGCTCCTCGAAGCTCGCCAACCCCAGGGCCACGCCCGCAGAGGTGACGACCGATCCCTTGATGAAACCGCGACGATTGACTTCGTTTGCCGCCATGGTTCTAACCCCTCAACTCAGATCACGACATGAATAGCTCGCCCGACAGTACTTGTAGGGTGGGGCTTGCCCCACCGATTCCTTTCTTCATCCGCCTTTTGGTGGGGCAAGCCCCACCCTACAGTTCGCACGACAGCATCATTAGCCCGGCAAGGTCATGCCCGCCAGGGCCGCTGCCTTTGCAGATCGCCGGACAGGATGTTCTTGGCAATGATCACATCCTCCCGGACCTGGAAATCGAACATCCCGACGCACATGAAATCGGCGCCGTTCTGAAGGGCGTGCTTGAACCCCTCACGGGGATGGATCGCCCCGGCCGCCAGAACCTTGTAGGCAATCCACGGCTTCTCGACCTTCTGCATGTACTGGACCGTCTTGTCCGGCTCCTTGTCCCAGTAGTTGTCGATGTTGTAGTTGTCGATGACGTCCTTGTGCTGGTCGGGTCGCCGGGTGGACCAGTAGCCGGTGCTGTGGTGGGTCTTCATGTAGAAATCCACCGGCAGCTTCGCCTCTTCACAGGCCATCACGGTCTCCAGGTTGTGCCCGCCGACGCCGGCGATGACGCCGTTCTGTCTGATGATGTCGAGCAGCTTGCCGACCAGGTCCACCTTGCCGGCCCGCGTCCACGCATCGCCCAGGTTGCCGATCAGGAACGCCCCGACCGCTCCGCCGTCGATGGCCCTCTTGACGTCGGTTTCGAGATCGTCCGGCTGGACGACACACTGCACGAGCCACTGAATCTGGCCGCCCCGCTCCTCCCGGTATTTCTTCAGCACGCCGAACGAGCTTGTGCCCACGATGATCGTATTGATACCGTTTTCTTCGCAGAGTTCGAGCGTCTGGATGATCTTCTCCTCGGTGAAATACTGCTTCAGGAGCGAGGAGACATAGACCAGGTCCCGGCTGTGGGCATAACCGCCAATGAGGTTGCCGCCACAGATCAGCCGGCTGATGGTCACATCGCCGATCTTGCCCGTCGGAAGCCCCTGAATGCCCGCCCCCGCCGGCGTGCCTGGCTCCTTCCCTGCCGCCAGCAGGGCCTGCTCCTCGAGACTCAAAGCAGACGCCAAGGCGGTAGTACCGATGAGAGAGCCCTTCAAAAACCGACGGCGGTTCAAATCACCCGACATACACGGCCCCACTTACTCGAACAGCAACTTCCATCAGGGCGGACACCAGCGGACACCATATGCCTGATTCTTGCTGATCGTAGCAAGGCAAAGCATGCTTGTCAACGACAAGCACAGAGTTGCCTGGGAAAATTGTATAGACCACCAGCATATTTGCCGTTAATCTGCTGTTTATGTTTACACGACTACTGCATCTGCCGGATCATTCGTTCTTTCTATTCGGCCCGCGCGGGACCGGTAAGACGACGTGGCTGCGCCAGGTTCTCCCGAATGCACTGTGGTTCGATCTCCTGCGCACACAGACGTTTCTTGCGCTGACCCGGCAGCCTGATTCTTTCCGTCAACAGATTCAGGCCTGGCCCGAAGGAAGTTGGATCGTGGTCGACGAAGTACAGCGTCTCCCGTCCTTGTTGAACGAAGTGCACGCCCTCATCGCGGAGCGTGGCCATGCCTACCGCTTCGCGCTCAGTGGGTCCAGTGCCCGCAAACTCAAACGCATGGACGTCAACCTGCTGGCCGGCCGGGTGATCAATCGCCAATTCTTCCCTCTGACCGGAACCGAGTTGAACTACGACATCGATCTCGATCAGGTCCTTCGTTTTGGGTTGCTCCCGCAGATCCATGCGGAGCCCAACTTTGCCCTCGACGCCTTGGAAGCGTATGTGGCGAACTACATTCGGGAAGAGATCCAGCAGGAGGCCCTGGTTCGAAACCTCGACTCGTTTTCGCGTTTCCTGGAGGTCGCAGCCCTGATGAATGGGCAGATCGCCAACGTATCGGGTCTGGCACGCGACTGCGCCGTGGCCCGACCGACCGTGCAGGGTTACTTCGCAACCCTCGTAGGGACCTTGATCGGCTTCTGGCTGCCGGCCTGGCGAAAGCGAGCCAAAGTCAAGGAGGTGGCCAGCCCGAAATTCTATCTCTTCGATCCGGGTGTCGTCCGGGCGCTCGCCGGCCGCTTGCGCGAGCCCCTCGACCCCGTGGAACGAGGGTTTCTGCTGGAGACGTGGCTGCTGCACGAGCTTCGGGCGGCGATGGCCTGCCAAGACACCGGCGGCCAATTGCATTATTGGCGAACCCCCGGCGGCACCGAGGTCGATTTCATCTGGACTCGGGCGGAACATGCGGTCGGTCTGGAAATCAAGGCCGCTACCACATGGCGAAGTGAATACGGCGCCGCCCTCAAATCCCTGCTCGCCCAAGGGAGCCTGGAAGCGGCGTACGGCATCTATCTCGGCACCGCCGAACTCAAGGATGGCGCACTGCGAGTCTTTCCTCTGAGGCGGTTTCTCAGAGAACTCGCGTCGGGTAACGTGCTACGGACCGTTGAGGAGTGACAACGGCCTGCCTCGTCTGACCCTTACTCGCTCACAATCACGATTTGGGCCCAGTGGCCGGTTTCGTAGCGCCAACCGGTCGGCTCGTTGACCAGTTCCAGGTTGACCGTCCGGCCGGCGAAGCGGGACAGGTCTACATTCACCTCGACCCAGCCCAGGGTGGTGGTCTCGGGTCCGATCGTCTTGCGGAGCAGCACCTCGCCGTTGGCCTTGACGATCAGGTCCCAATCGCCGCGGGCATCGTGCCCAACGACCAGCTTCAGGGTGCTCTTGCGGCTCGCCGGCAGATCGACGCTCCGGCTGAGCACGCAGCCGACGTTCTGGCCGAGCGGATGCGTCACCAGAACGTTCTCCCGGCCGCGCAGCTCCTTCCGCAGGCCGGGGTTCTCCGCCTCGCCGCATTTGCTGACTTTCCAGCCCGGTGCGAACTCCCCGATGGCCTTGGACAGGTCCTTGCCGCTCTCGGCGGTGATCTGGGCCATCTCCTCGGGCGTGTAGCGGCACTCCAGGGCCGGCTTCGCGTCCCAGCACCGCTCCAGAGCCGTCGGGCGCGGCGTCTGCCGGGGGATCACGAAGTACTCCTTGCCTCCCTGGTCGGTCACCATCTTGCCGCCGCAGTTGACAACCGCATCGCGGGTCAGCTTCTCCGACACCCGCAGCAGCGTCGGGAAGTCATACGGCGTGTGGCTGAACTTACGCGACAGATCCAGGGCGCTCGTGAACTTGTCCGGCAACTTCTCGAAACCGATGGTGGTGAAGAGGATTCCCGCCGCGTTGGACGGATTGCAGTCGGAATCCTGGCCGCACCGCATGGAAATGACGACCGTCTGATCAGGATCGCCCCGGCCGTAGAGCAGCCCCATCACGATGTAGGCGCCGTTGATCTTGGCGTCGATGTTGAACGCGCTTGCGGCCCCCGTGCAGGAGAACCGGCGATACTGCGGATTGAGATGGTACTTCTCGTTGATCAACTGCCACGTCTTGACCCAGTCCTGAGGATACTGCCTGTACCACCGCAGCACGTCGCTGATGCATTCGTGATACTGGCTTTCCCGGGGGATACACTGCAGGCCGGCTTCCACGATCTTGACCATGTTGCTCTCGAAGAAGGCTGCGGCGTACATGCCGCCCACGAACTGGCCGCCGTACAGGCCGTCCCCATAGTTCATGAGCCGTCCGAATATCTCTCCCAGTTGGATGACGACATTCGGCATCCCCGGCGCGATCAGACCGGAGAAGTCCGCTTCGATCTGGTAATCGATGTCGTCGGCACACTTGTTGTACTTCGGATGCCCGGAGTCCGGCGGCGCGATGCCGGCCCGGAGATTGTCCCGACCCGCCCGGTTCGCGTGCCAGAGCGGGTACCCGCTGTTGGCGAAGTCAAGACCGGCCCGGCGAATGGACACGTCGAACCCGTAGAGTTCCAGGGTCCGCAGGAACGTCATCTCCACGTAGATGTCATCCTGGTTGAACTGATTGATCAACCGGGGCTCCCACTGGGGCACCTTGTCCTCCGGGATGATCATCCCGTTGAACTTGAACTCCGTGGGCGCCCCCCAGCCGACACCGGCCATCTGGCCGATCCACCCGCCTTTCATTTTGTCCAGGTAGTCCTCGACACTGAGGCGCTGGACCTGCGCCGACCCGCCCCGCCGCGTTGTCGCGCCCAGGGTCCCGCAGGCGCAGAGACCGGCCAGAACAACAACCATGAAAACCGAGAAGTGATTACGCCCCATGAGATACCTCCTTCATTCGCAGCTTGTGCTCGTCGGCGTTGCTGTTGATATGTGTACCCCGAGATCTCTCAACCATTGGCCTTGCACGGCGCCCACCCCAGGCGAGCGCCGTCTCTTCTTATAACACCGGCGCGGTGGGGAGTAAAGCGAAAACGAGGCGTGGGCGACCCGGGGGATGCAACTACATCTGGTGGAGATCGTGCTCAGCCCTGCCGCACGGGCTGGAAGACCCGGACGGTGTTCTTGCCGGACTGCTTGGCGTTGTAGAGGGCTTGGTCGGATCGGCTGGTGATATCCTCCGGATTCGTATCGCCGCCGTACTGCCCGACTCCCACGCTCACCGACAACGGGATCTGAATCCGCTGCCAGACCACCGGGTAGCGGGCCACGGTCTCCACGAGGCGTTCGCAAACAATCAACGCCGCGTCGATTTCCGTGTTCGGCAGGATGATCGCGAACTCATCGCCTCCGTACCGGGCCGCCAGATCCACCTGGCGGATGCACTCCCGGATGCGCTGGCTGATTTCTTTGATAACCTTGTCGCCCGCCCGGTGACCGTACGCATCGTTGATCTTCTTGAGATTGTCGATGTCGGCCATGATCAGGGAGATTGTCCCCCCGTGCCGGCGGGAGCGCCACAATTCGCGCTCCAGGGCTTCGTAGAACGTCTTGTGATTCATCAGACCCGTCAGGCCGTCTGTCGTCGCCTGGCGTTGGGTTTTCTCGAAGAGCCGGATATTGCCAATCGAGGCCCCGATAAGCTGGCCGAACAGCTCGATCAACGCGATGTCCTCGCTCGCGAAGGCGTCCCCCGCGGTCTTGTCGGCCAGGTTCAGCACCCCGACGACCCGCTCGTGACAGATCAAAGGCACGATCGCGCAGTTGGCGGTCTGGTAGTTCTCGGCGTACGTCCGCTGGGACCGCCGGATAACAGGCTTCGTATGGGTGTCGATGTTGCCGGTCAGGATCAGGCTCTTGCTCTTGACCGCCATCACCATGGGCGACGGCGGGTTCTGGCTGAGAGACACGATCTTATTGATGGGGAACGGATGGTTGTGCTTCACCAGATGCAGGATGCCGTTGGCCTCATCCAGCGCGTAGAACGAGGCGAACCGCGAGCCGACGACCTGCGGAATCTTCGTGACGCAGACGTCCGCGATGCGGTCGATGTCGAGGCAGTTGATCTGCCGCGCCAGCGGCGTCACCTGCTCCAGGAGCGAAACCTTGGGGGGACGCTCCGCCGCGTCTTGATCCGATCCCTTGCTATCCCGAGTCATGGTCCAACAGAGTACGTGTTTGATCGACTGCCGTTTCTCATGTTCATTCCTGACGAAACCTCTATCGTCTATTCGCTGTAATCGAATTGGAAAATACCGGATGGCCGCCCAAGCTATCGAAGCCGGCCCCGACGTTTTCTCCGAATCCCTGGAACACAACGACCGACGCCGCAAAGACTTATGGGGCCTTCCGAAGCACACGTCCCAGAGCAGGCACACGTCCCGCGGCCACCTGGGCACAGACGACACAGTTTTTTCGCAAAAAATGCGCGAAAGCCATTGACAGATGGACGCATGCCTTTTACATTTTGCAAAATGTAAAAGGCGTTACGCGTGTTGGAGCTGTGGATGATGGCCCCATCGAGGGCGAAACGATGGTTGGTGTGGGTTTTCATCGATTCCATGAATCTGATCGCGGGCGTGGCTAAGGATTGCAGATATTAGCCGGGTGTAGGAGCGGGAGAGCACATGTGCTCGAAGCATTTCGATGGCAGGGTTGGACCTCGCGACATGGTGGAGGTGGTCTGTGGTGTCCCGGGAGTGGCGGTTGTCGTTCTATGGTAGCTCAGAGTGACTTTCCAGGTTGGCTTAGGAGCGATAGCGCCGTGCAGGTTCCCGCGAAACGCTACCGGATCGGAGAGATCGTCCGTTGCAGCCCGTTCTCGCGGCAGACGATTCATAATTATACCATTATGGGCCTCATTCGGGAGGCCGAATGGACCGAAGGCGGCCATCGCCTCTACGACGAAACCGTGTTCGAGCGGCTGGCGCGCATTGTCGAGATGAGAAAGACCAAGAGCCTGGCGGAGATCCGGCGCATCCTCACCGCCGAGGAGCGCCCCGGCACGCCCGCGGCAAGCCGGCAGAGCGATACGATGTCTATGGCAACATGATTCGCCGGCAGCGGACGGTGCCGCGCTGCCGACGCGGTGCTCGCAGGTTAGACTTGCTTTTGAAAACCACGGAAGGCCGAAAGGATCAAGGATGATGCAAACGGCTTCTATTGCAGACAACATCAGCGACGTCCTCGTCAAGATCATCCACTTCACGCAGCTCCGCCGGCGCGTTCTGCACGAGAACCTGCACCGGGCCGACGAGCCCGGCTTCATGCCCCAGGACATGCCCGTCCGCGAGTTTGCCGAAGCGTTGAACGTCGCGGTGGCCGAGCATCTGCAGAACCGCCGCTTGCTGTTCCACGACACGCCGCACGTCACCTTCGGTCCCCGGGGGATGATGGAAGTGCGGCCGGTCGCCGATCCCCACGCCCACGCCCTGCTGGGAGCCAATCGCGACGACTACACGGAGCTCCAGATCAACAAGCTCCTGGAAAACTGTCTGAATCGCCGCGTCGCCGAGGAACTGCTCCGGCAGAAGTGCGGCGCCTATGCCGACGCCGCCGGCTGGGGTCCGGGCCAGTCGTTCACCGGCGACAGCTCCCGGGGACCGTCGCCCGCCGACAGGGATGCCGCAGACTGAGACACGGGACGCATCCGGCAGCCTATGGAGACTCAAGCCCTCAACCTGCAAACGTCCGCGGTGGCCGCTCGGTCGGCCGCTACCGTCCTGGCCGTCACCAGCGGCAAGGGCGGTGTCGGCAAGACCAACATCGCGGCCAATCTGGCCATCTGCCTGGCCGCCGCACACCGGCGGGTCCTCCTGATGGACGCCGACCTGTCGCTGGGCAACCTCGACCTCGTGCTGGACGTGCGGAGCCGGTACAACCTCTCCCACGTCGTTAGCGGACGCAAACGCATGGAGGACGTCATCCAAGCCGGCCCCCAAGGGGTGCAGATCATCTGCGGTGCCTCGGGCCTGGACCGTCTGGCGGATCTCACCGACGGCGAGCAGCACCGCCTGATCGAGAACCTCTGCCGCCTGCAGCACGAGGCCGATACGATCCTGATCGACACCCCGGCCGGCATCTCCAAATCGGTCATGGGCTTCTGCCTGGCCGCCGACCGCGTCCTGGTCGTCACCACGCCGGAAGCCACCGCCATGGCCGACGCCTACGGCATGGTCAAGGTCCTGGTCCGGAAACAATACCCGGGCACCATCAGTCTCGTCGTCAACATGGCCCGCAGCGAAACCGAAGGCCGCCAGACCTACCAGCGGATCGCCGGCGTCGCCCACAGGTTCCTGCAGGCCAACCTCTACTACGCCGGGACCCTGCTCAAGGATGAGCGGCTCTGCGCCGCGGTGCGGTCGCGCACCCCCGTGGTCCTGGCCTACCCCCGCTCCCAGATCAGCACCGCGCTGGCCGCCCTCGCCGCCCGTCTGGGCAGCCCGCGGCACTGGAGCGACGAGGATGGCAGCTTCTTCAGGAGAGTAGTCCGATGGTTGAATTAAAGCCGGCGGGCCACACGCCGATAATGGGATATAGGGGATGGTGCGTCCATCCACAGGTTCCCTGGGGAGGGTGATAACAGGCAATCAGCAGCAACGTACGGCGTCAGGTAGTCAAGGACCGAAGTCGCAAGGCGTAATGGAGTCGACCTGTGAAGGCACGTGCAGCAAAGACGGATGACAGTCTCAGCATCGAGCAGATATGGGACCTGTTTCACAAGACCCGTACCCCCCACTATCGCAACCTCCTGATGGAGCATTATCGGGACCTCGTCCGCTACGCCGCCGAGCGGCTCCACGCCAAGCTCCCCGACAAGGTCGAGTTGGACGATCTCATCAGCGCCGGCGGCTTCGGTCTGATGGACGCCATTGACGCCTACGACCCCGGCCGCGGGGTCAAGTTCGAGACCTACTGTGCCCCGCGGATCAAGGGCTCGATCCTCGATGAGCTGCGGAGCATGGACTGGGTGCCCCGCCTGGTCCGGGCCCGGGCCCACCAGTTGGCCAAGGCGACCCACGCCCTGGAGATGCACCTGGGCCGCAAGCCCAACGAGAACGAGCTGGCCCAGGAGCTCGACATGGACATGGAGGAGTTCGGCCGGCTCCAGCGCGACGCCAACGCCGCCAGTCTCGTCTCCCTCAACAACAAGTGCGGCGACACCGAGGGCGAGAAGGAGGTCTACGAAATCGACGTCATCAAGGACCACCGCAGCGAAGACCCCCTGCTCGAAGCCCAGAAACGCGACCTCAAGAACCTCCTGACCAAGGGCCTGACCCGCGCCGAACGCCTGATCATCGTCCTGTACTACTACGAGGAGATGACCATGAAGGAGATCGGGGCGACCCTGGACCTGTCCGAGTCCCGCGTCTCCCAGATGCACTCGTCCATCGTCGCCCGCCTCAAGGCCCAGATGAACACCCGCAAAAAGGAGTTCGCCGTCTGACCGCCCCCCGGGGCGACAGCCTCCCGCCGGGCGGGACGCCGCGTGTCCCGTCTCTTGCAGGCAGACTCGCCCCTGACCCTTGTACGATCGGCCGAGTGGTCCCCATGCGACGGTGGGCGTGTTTGTAGTGACGCCAAGAGGCGTTTCTTCGTAGCGACTGTGTTACCAATCAAGCGTTTTTTAGAGTTTTGGCGAATTATTTTCGTTCATCAGTTTTACCGGATCGAGAGGTTGAGAATGGCCCCACGACTGGGGGCTCTGCCC
>VGYL01000051.1 GCA_016872975.1 Planctomycetota bacterium | reverse complement strand
GGGCTCCCAATCGCGATTCATCGCGATTGGGAACCCTCTTCGGAGCTTGGCGAGGGCGGATTTCCCGTGCGCCGGACCATCGCCAAGGCCTACCGGCCTTGACGATGCCGCCCGGTTCACACACCCTCTAAGGCTTCGCACGCTCCAGAGCCTTCTCCAGGGCGCCGAAGCCCGGCTGGTGCTCGTTCAGCCGCGTCACGTTCTTCTGCTGGGCGATGGTCAGGAACTGCTCGTACACCTCCTTGGGAGACGACGGCAGGGGCCAGTCGGCGTTCGCCGCCGACGCCGCTTCGCGCAGGGCGTCCCAGCGCATCAGGAACGCGTACAGCACCGGCAACTGCGCCACCTGCACGCGGAACCGCAGGGCCGGGTCATCCTGGAGGGCGGCCTCGGCGGCCGTCAGATGCTGCCACCCGCGTGACAGCGTGTCGAAGCTCAGGAACCTGGCGGTAAGATTCTCGAAGCAACCGAGCCAGTCGCCGCTCTGCTCGACGGCGTCATGCGTGATCTTGAGGTAGGCCTTCATCTCCGCTGCGGCGGGGCCGTAGTAGCCCTCGATGAACTCGTTGACCAGCTTCTCACCGTCGCGGCTCGGGTCCCACAGGAGCTTGGCCAGGACCCAGGCGCGGAGTTCCGCCATCTCGGCGCCGTTGGTCGTATACGCGCCCTGCTCGAAGATCCCCTTGACGCTATGGTCGGCGAAGAACTTCACGTTCGGGCCGAGCACCCGCAGGTTGGGGTGCGGCAGGATGTGGTGCCGGAAGTTGGTCGTGTAATCCCAGATGTACATCCGGTTGGTGATCTTGGACCAGCCGATGATGTCGTCGCGGAACGCCTTATTGCGCTCGTCCGCCAGCGGTTTGCTGAAGGAGCATTCGATGCTGCACAGTTGGACGATGACATTGTGCCGCGGCTTGGTGACCGCCGGCGGCTTGCGGGTGTACTGGTAGGCCAGCGTGCTGAGGGCGACGTGGGGGAACTCGGGCTCGATGTCCGCCGCGACGGCGTTGACGAACCGCAGCATCAGACCCGCCGGACTGCCTTCCTCCTGATCGATGGCCGCGCAGGCCTTGCACTGGCAGTTGCCGTACCAGTCGTTCTGGGAGACCGAGGCAATGGTGGCCGCCGGATTCTTGCGCAGCCGCTCCTTGAGGTTCTTGACCAGTTCTTGGCGCATGTCCTCATTCGTCAGGCAAAGCTGCCCCCGCTCGGTGGTGCGCTGGCCCTTGAGCTCGCTGAACCACTCGGGATGATCGGCGAAGTACTGCTTCGGCGGGATCAGCGGATAGAACGTGTGCACGAACCCTTCATAGATGTGCCGGCCGCCGCGTTTGGCGTCGAGCCGATGGCTCTGGCCGTTGCACTTGTTGCGCACGGCCCAGTCGCCGTCGAAGGCATCGAACCAGAAGGCCGACCGATACTCCAGCGGCGGCACGTAGCGGAGATCGAGCTCCTCCACGCGCACCGTCGGCTTCTTCGGAATCGTGCTCTCCGTCGAGGACCACCAGCGACAGCCCAGTTGGTCTTCGAGGAACGTGTAGACGGCGTACAGGGTCCCGCGCGGCCGCCCACCCGCCAGGACCAGGTCGTCGCCGACCGTCCTGATGATAGTACCCTCCGCCCCCAGTCCCTCCGTCGAGACCCGCGGGCCTGCCCCCGCGCCGACGAAAATGCAGGAGGCCCCCGATTTCTCTTCGCCCACTACCTCGAAGGTCGCCCCCGTGACCTGCCCCAGGAAGCCGGCCAGTTCCACGGCCGCGTGCTGCTCGGCCTCGGTGGCCTCCGCGGCCACGACAATGACGGCCTTGGCCTGGCCGTCCTGCGAGATCGTGACGGCCGACCGCCCCAGCGAAGCGCACAGAGCGATGACAACTGACATGCACCGGATTGTCCTGCAGTGAAGCATGGGTGTCTCCAGAAGCCTGTATTCTCTTGTTGCACTCGACGTCGTACCGCCCATTATATCGCCACGAGGTTCGGTTTCAACCAGCCACGCCGTTCAAATTCGGCGTGCTGCCCTTGTCAATGCCCGCTCGATGGTGTAACCTGAGTTCGTCGGAACCGGAAGATCGTCCGGAGGTACACGCCGGAGAACCCTGAGGTGACGGGATGATTCGAAGAATCGATATCAAGGGCTTCAAATCACTGCGGGAAGTGGTGGATTTGAACTTGCCTCAAATGGCAGTCTTTTTTGGCCCCAATACGGCAGGTAAGTCGAATTTGATCGATGCTCTGCAAGCTCTATCGCGTTTGGCTACCTGCCGAACTCTCAGCGACGCCTTGCAGGAGCCGATTCGCGGCTACCCTGCGGAGACTTTCTCATTTCCCAGCGACGGACTGAAGGGTTTGCTCAGTCAGCCCGAGGCGTTTTTCGAATTTGGTGCCACCGTCCAGGTTGGAAAGGGGAAAGAGAAAGAACAGTACAAGTACGGACTGCGGGTGCGGATCCTGCCGGCGACGGGGGCACTGTCGGTGACCGACGAATACTTGGCCGCGCTGACCACGCAAGGAGCGATCAAGGGAAACCCTCTGATCGAACGCGTCCAGGAGAATGGCAAGGAAGAACTGCGGATTCGGCGTCGAGGCAAGCCTGCGCACCCCCGCACGGAACCTGTTGGCTTGAATCATACCATGGTGTCCGATCTTCGGCTGGGCGATTCGGAATACTCAGGGATAGAGAAGTGCCGCAATGAGTTCGCCGGATGGCGCGCGTACTACCTGGACCCGCGGATCGCGATGCGCCGCCCGGTGCCGCCTGCCGAAGTGCAGGATATAGGTGCCTTCGGAGAGAACATAGCGCCGTTTCTGTATCGTCTTCAGCAGACGTCCGGCAGGCACTTTGAGGCAGTCAAACGTCTCTTGCGCACGCTGGTTCCGAGCGTCGAGAATGTCACGGTGGACTTGGACCGTCAGCGCGGGACCCTCGACGTGATCGTCCGGCAGGATGGAGTGGACTTTTCTTCCCGCATTCTGTCGGAGGGAACCCTGCGCATCATGGCTCTCTGTGCGATTACGGTAAATCCCTGGGCGACTCCGGTCATGGGCTTTGAAGAGCCGGAGAACGGGGTGCAGCCTCGGCGCATTGAGCTGATCACGAATCTGTTGTGTTCCATCGCCCTGGAATACAAGCGGCAGCTCATCGTCACGACCCATTCGCCGCTTTTTGTCGCTTCCGTTATCAAGCGGGCTCAGGCACGCACCGATCAGATCGGGCTGTTCAATGTGCGTCGGTCTCCGGCCGGGACGCAGATTGAGCCATTCGATGTCACCGGCCCACTCTTTGCGGATGCCGCCATCAAGGAAACACTGACCGATCGGGGTGAAGACGGCGTCTTTGAGGGACTCGCGTTGAGAGGGATGCTGGATGAGTAGGGCTCTCGTCATGGAGGTCTTTGCCGAGGATGCCGCCCATGAAGCATTCCTGGTGCCGTTCATCAAACGTCTGGCCGCCGAGGGAGGTGCATCGGTCGATGTCAGGGTACGTTCGGCTGTCGGTGGGCATGGGCGTGCCCTGAGCGAATTTGATCTCTTCCAGAGAACGCTGGCCCGGCAGTTTCTTGCCGCACCGGACATGATAGTCATTTTGTATCGATGCCAATTGCAGGAAATACGCCCAAGCACATCGAGAGATCGAAGAGAAAGCAGACCCTTCGTGGCGTGAGTGCATGATCATCGCTTGCCCGGACCCGCACATTGAACGCTGGTATATGGCCGACCCAGAGGGATTTGCTGTCGTGGTGGGCGCGACACCACCGATAAAGAAACGCAAATGTGGGCGAGAGGCCTATAAGTCGCTTCTGCGCAACGCGATTCACCAGGCGGGTCACCTGGCGCCCTTGGGGGGAATTGAGTTTGCTCCGGAACTTGTGGAAAGAATGGATCTGTTTCAAGCCGGCAAGAGCGACAAGTCACTGAAGGTGTTTACCGATGAGCTGAGGAATGCTCTGAATCGGTGGATATCCTTACCGGAGGCCCTATAGCCGTATGGTCCGGACTTTTGGACTGCGGCAGTGTGGCCTATCCTATCGGGACGGAGGATGAGCGACGGATGGTGGGCCAAGTGCTACGTCGCGTAGCTGTGCAGGCCGGGGAACAGGCGCGACAGGTTGACCCACAACAGCGTGATGATGATCGCCGTCATTCCCAGGATGGCCCAGAGGCTGTTGAGGCGGGGGCGTCTTTTGCCGAACATGTAGCGCCAGTGGAAATAGCCGAGGTACACCAGCCAGGAGGCGAGCGACCAGAGCTCCTTGGGGTCCCAGCCCCAGTAGTCGCCCCAGGCGAGCTTGCCCCACCAACTGCCGAGGACCAGGCCCAGGGTCAGCAGGGGAAAGCCGATGGCGATCAGCTCGTACGTCGCCTGCTCGGGCGGCAGGGGGCTCCCCAAATATGTGGCACCTCCGCCCTCGGGGGTGTCCTTTCCATCACAGCCGAGGGCGGCTGTGCCACATGGGGACCCCAGCCCGGTCCTCCCGACTTTCGGTGTTGTAAGCAACTCCTCGAAGGCCTGGAACATGGCCTTAGCCATGAACACGTAGGAGAGCATGTAAACCGCGACGTGCGGGACGAACAGCCAGCTTTGCAGAGCCGGCGGCAGTTGCATCGTCTGGGCGTGGAAGACGAAGCCCGCGGGGAACAGCACGATGAACCCGATCAGCATATCCGCCCACGCGCCGTCGATCCGCAGGGTCCGCCGGCAGAACCACCAGATCGGATAGCAGGCGGCCCCCAGGAACAGAAAGACCTCGAAGAGATTCTGCAACGGCACGTGCCCGCTGTCGTACCACCGGTAGAGGTACGCAACGACCGCCAGGAGAAATCCGGCCCCAAAGAGCCGCTGGCCGGGCCGGCGCCGGCCCGCCACGGTAGCAGCGAACGCCGCCAGATATGTCGCCATGGTGACGTAGATGAGCAAGCCTTGCATCGTATATTTGATTGCCATAGATTCCTTCCGGGCTGTATTGGTCCAGGATATCCGGCGCGCTCTTCGTAGGGCGAGCGTTCTCGCTCGCCGTAGCACGGGCATCCTGCCCGTGAGGGGGTCCCCAAACGCATCATTTCGCGTTTGGGGGCCCAGTAGCATGGGCGTCCCGCCCATGGACATCAGAGACATTCACAGGTAGAATGCCCGTGGTACTCATGGGCGGGACGCCCGTGCTACGACCTCGTGCGGGGACGCACGACCTACGAAGAAGGCGTTGTCCCCAGAAGTGCCAGAAGATCCCGGCCATCAGCAGCGCGTAGCCGCCGAAGACCAGCGGCAGGCCCGCGTCCGAGACCACCAGCAGGACCGTGTATTCACCGAGATCGGCCACGCCGTATTCATGCTGGTAGAAATGATAGCCGCCGTAGTACAGCGGATGGTTGACCTCGATATCCTTCGCCGCCACGACCTGGCCGTTTTGGACGATCTCCAACTCGCTGATGTAGTCGCGGACCGCCCGGCTGTAGCTCATGATGAGCGGATCGTCGGGCTTGGTATGGCCCCTCGTCTGCTCGAACACATAACGCCGTCCCGGCGGCTTGCCCGGGATTTCGACGGAGACCTCCAGGGCCGGATTGGACCCGTCCGGCGCCTCGTAGGCGACGCGCTCCTCTCCCCGCATGTCGATCCGGAAGCTCTTGAACACCCTTCGAACCGTGACGGTGCCCAACTCATCGCTTAGCCGCAGCGATTGGCCCTCCCGGGCGGGCAGCCGCCAACTCCCGCCCTCGCGCGTCCAGATGACCAGGTATCCCGGCTCGTAGTGCTCCAGGCGAAAGTCTTTGAGACGCACAGAGAAGGGCAATTCCCGCGTACTGTTGCTGTCGGCTACGAGGACGCGATTCTCCTGCATCTGTTCGAGGATGCCCATGCGGCCGCGCGGGATCTTGTCGATGCCGAAGAGCTGCTTGGCAAGGGCATGGCCGCCCTGGGAGCCCCACATCGCGCCGAGCAGCACCAGGATACACCCCAGGTGCATCAGCAGCAGCGCCGGAACCCGGTACAACCGGCGAAAGACCGCAATTCCGACGATCAGAAGGGCGGTCAAGGCGAACCAATAGACCGCCAGGGGCAGGGAATTGAAAAGCGCCTGGGCCCGCGCGGCCCCGAGAAAGGCCCCGTAGATCGACAGCAGCGTCAGCAGGATGATCGCGAGCAGGGTGGCCCAGAGCACACCCCGTTGAAATCGGCTCATTCATTCTCCTTGGTCAGTTCAGTGGACATCCATAGCCCGTCCCATTATCCGGAATCCCGCTCGGTCTGCAAGGATATTCGGCAGGACAAAAGAGAACAGCAAAATAGGCATTCCGCTCATAGGCTCGCCGCCTTGGGGGGCGATATACTGGCGTCGCTGCACGCACGAATCGAACGTTCGTCAATATGAGTCGGGCAGGGCTGTGCCGGCCGATTCGGAGGGGACACGTATGCTGGTCATCGTCTCTGTCGTGCTGTTCGCCCTGGCAGCGGCAGGGGGCATCACGATTGTTACTTTCTACAAGCGCGGCAAGCTGTCGTTGCCGTTGGCGTTGGTCCACGGTGCCTTTGCGGTGTCGGGCCTGGTGGTTTTGATCATCGCGGCGGCCCAAGGCCGGACGACCACGCCGGGATACGTGGCGCTGGGGCTGTTTGTCGTGGTCGCGCTTGGTGGCCTGTACTTGATTTACGCGCATCTGGCCAAGAATAAGCTGCCTCGGGCCGTCATCGGAATCCATGCGGCGCTGGCGGTCATCGCCTTATTGCTGCTGTTGTTCCTGGGCATTCCGGCGGGCGCCTGATTGGCGCTAGTACCGCATTTCACAAGTACCGCGACTATGGTGAGGTTGCTTCGTCGCTGCGCTCCTCGCAATGACATGATTGCCGCGCTCGGCGAGCCTCGCTCGCAATGACATAAGACGCCCGAGTATGTCATTGCGAGGAGCTTCAGCGACGAAGCAATCTCTACCCTATAGTCTCAGGACTTGCGAAATGCGGTACTAGGCACCGGGAGAAGGAAGATGGGTTGCCGGACACTCGCCAAGCCGGAAAAGGAGTAGGGTACGTGGGTAGACATGGGCATGAGCCTGCGATGAGAGAACGGGTTCGCACCGACCTGCTGCCGCCGCGACAGTGGGCCGCGTCCCGAGTGTGGGGGTTCGTACTGATCGTTGTCTATGCCCTTACGCCCGTAACGCTCGTGCTGATCCTCAACGGCGGACTGCGCGAGAATATTCTCGTGGAGGCGGGCCGGGCCGCAAGTCGGAGACGCACCCCTTTACCGTCGCCGCTTCGCCCCTGGAGCCCGGCATCGTCGAGAGCACGATCAAACAGAGCGGCAACTTCACGGACACCATCGATCAGACCCGCCCCGGCGACCTCGGCCGCATCGAAGGCCCCTTCGGGCGCTTCAGCCTGGTCCATCACGACATCGAGCATTTCCTGTTCATCGCCGGCGGCGTGGGCATCACGCCCATCATGAGCATGCTCCGCTACCTCCGCGATACGGACGATCCGCGGCCCGCCGTGCTCCTCTATGCCAACAAGACCGCCGCGGACATCATCTTCGCCTCGGAGTTGGAGCAGTTGCCGGACCATGTGCGGGTTGTGCACGTGCTCTCCCGGCCCGATGACTCCTGGACCGGGCGCACCGGGCACATCAACCGGGCGCTCATCGAGGAGGCCGCCGGCGAGCACTTGGAAATCACCCACGTCTTCCTCTGCGGCCCGCGTCCCATGATGTACGCCGTCATGGGCGAGCTGAAGAAAGCCGGCATCGCCCGCCATCGAATCCACCACGAGCGCTTCACAATATAACCGCCCAAAATCCACCGAACACTACCCATCCGGTGGGCAATATGGTATAGGATGAGGCGCGTGGGCGGCCCATCTTCCCACGAACATTTGGTTAGGAGGTCTACGGATGGCCCGAGAAAGAACGATCTCAACCGGAAGATGCTATCTTTGCGGCGGCGTATTCGCCAAGGCGGCGATGACCACTCATCTCAAGTCCTGCCGGAAGAAGGCGGGCGGTTCCGAATCGGCACCGGCCGACAGGCGAAAGGCCTTCCACCTGGTGGTCGAAGGCCGCTATGCCCCGGAGTACTGGATGCACCTGGAAGTCGATACCGGCGCCGCGCTGGAGACGCTCGATCGGTTTCTTCGCAATATCTGGCTGGAATGCTGCGATCACATGAGTGAGTTCCGGATCGACGGCGACCGCTATTCGTTCGCACCCTTCGGTTTGGGGAGCGATACCCCGGATGTTCGGCTCCGGGACGTGCTCGCGCCGGGAATGAAGTTCGAACATGCGTACGATTTCGGGAGCACCACCTACCTGCGTTTGAAGGTGGTGGCGGAGGTCGAGAGCCCCGTGAGGCAAGACGAGATCGGAATGCTCGCGCAGAATGAGCCGCCGGCGATCCCGTGTGATGAGTGCGGCAAACCCGCCACCCAAGTCTGCCGGCAGTGTATGTACTCGGGGAAAGGCTGGCTCTGCGAGGAGTGTGCGGCCCGGCACGAGTGCGATGAGTGGATGCTCTTGCCGGTGGTCAATTCCCCGCGCGTCGGCGTGTGTGGGTATGCAGGATGACGCCGCAGAGCGATTTAGGAATACGACCCACATGAGAGTTCTAACCGTTGCCACCCGCCGGGGGGAATTGGCCCTCGCCCAGACCCGGACTGTCATCGCCGCATTGCAGGCCAGGCATCCCGGCCTGGAGGTGCGCATCCAGGAGATCACCACGACCGGCGATAAGGACCGGATCACCGCCTTGTGGGACCTGAAGGACACGGGGTTCTTCACGTCCCAGTTGGAGGAGGCGCCGCGGGCCGGGGAGGCGGATTTCGCCGTGCACAGTTTCAAAGATCTGCCGACCCAGCAGCGCGAGGGCTTGGCGGTGACCGCGATCTTCAACCGGCAATGGCCCGAGGATTGTCTGCTCGCCCGGCGGCCGACCGGCTCGTTGGACGAATTGCCCAAGGGCGCGAAAGTCGGAACATCCAGTTTGCGGCGGGCGGCCCAACTGCGGCATCGGCGCCCCGATCTGGAACTGGTGCCGCTGCGCGGCAACGTCCAGACGCGCATCCGTAAGCTGCAAACCACCGACCTTGACGCCATTATCCTGGCCCGGGCCGGGCTGGAGCGCCTGGGTCTGGCCGAGCTGATCTCCGTCACCTTCGATCCGAAGCAATTTCTGCCCGCGCCGGCGCAGGGTGCCCTGGCGATTCAGACCCGCAGCGACGATCGGGAGACCGTCGCGATCGTGCAATCCATCGATGATGCTCTGGCCCGCGTGCTGGTCCTGGCGGAGCGGCAGGTCCTGGTTACCATGCAGTGTGGCTGCCACGCCCCGGTCGGGGCTTACGCCGAAGCCCATGGCGAGGCCATGGAGATTCACGCCTTCATCTCGGATATCGAGGGCCACCACGTGATCCGCAAGCAGGCCGAGGGCCTCGTATCGGAGGCCGTATCGTTGGGCGAGCGCGTCGCGCAGGAATTGCTCGAGGCGGGCGGCCGGGAGATTCTGCAGGAATTGGAGAAGCAGCCGGGTGGTAGGGTGGGGCTTGCCCCACCGTCCAGTCGTGCTGCGCTGCGGAGGTCACAGAAAACGGTGGGGCAAGCCCCACCCTACGCGAAAGGTATGGCCTACCTGGTAGGAGCCGGCCCCGGGCGGGCGGATCTGATCACGCTGCGCGGGGCCGAGCTGATCAGGATGGCCGATTGCATCATCGTCGACAAGCTCGCGAACCCGGCCCTGCTGGAGATGGCCCGCAAGGACGCCGAGATCATCCACGTGCCGAAGCGCATCGGGCCCGGCTCCTTCACGCAGGACCAGATCAACCGCATCCTCGTGGACAAGGCCCTCGCGGGCAAGATCGTCGTGCGTCTCAAAGGCGGCGATCCCTGCATCTTCGGCCGGTGCACCGAGGAGGCGGTGCTGCTGAACGAGGCGGGCGTCGACTTCGAGATCGTGCCGGGCATCACCGCCGCGATTGCCGCGTCCGAGTACACGGGTATCATGCTGACCGACCGGCGGTACAGCTCGCAGGTCGCCTTCATCACCGGCCGCGAGGCCGAGGGCAAGGAAGACAGCAACATCGACTGGGAGGTCCTCGCCCGCTTTCCAGGCACGCTCGTCTTCTACATGGGCATCGGCACTCTGCCCACGATTTCTGGGCAACTGATGGCCCACGGCCGGTCCGCCGATACACTCGTGGCGCTCGTCGCCAACGCGACGCTCCCCACCCAGCGGGTCGTGCGCGCGTCACTGGACGGGATCGTCGAGACGTGCCGCCGCGCGGAGATCGAGCCGCCGGCCTTGATCATCGTCGGCCCGGCGGCGCAGGGCGAAGCCGGCCTGAACTGGTTCATGCGCAAGCCCCTGTTCGGCCGGACCCTCGTCGTGACGCGGGACGCCGCCGGCAACGCCGAGATGGCGCAAAAGATTATCCTGCGGGGCGGCTGTCCCGTGGAGTTCACCACGATGACCCTCCAGTCCCTGACCGGCCGCAACGAATTCTTCCAGGTGCTGACGGAGTTGACGAGCTATGACTGGGTGATCTTCACCAGCCCGAACGGCGTCACGGTCTTTTTCGACGCGATGGACGCCCTCGGCAAGGATGCCCGGGTCTTCGCCTCCGCTCGGCTGGCGACACTCGGTGCCAAGACCGCCGAGCGCCTCGCCCGGTACGGCCTCAAGGCCGATTTCGTGCCCACGACCTTCACGGGCCGCGATCTGGGCCTGCAATTGCTGTCCTACGCGAATCTGCACGACAAGAAGGTCCTGTTGTTGCGCTCCGAGCTGGCCTCCGATGAGCTGGTCGAGGTACTCCGGCAGGGGGGCGCCCAGGTGCGCGATGTCTCGATCTACACCGCCGTGCCGCATGTGGCACCCCCGCCCTCGGGGGTGATCGAATCCCAGCCGGGGGCGGCTGGGCCACAGGGTCTCGAAGAGCAGATCCGCGCAGGAGGCATCCATTGGCTGACGTTCGCCAGCCCCTCGGCGGTGCGGGGCTTCTGCGAGCAGATCCCGCCCGAGACGGTCAACGCCGGCCAAGTGAGAGTCGCGTCCATCGGACCGGTCACCTCCAGAGAACTGACTCAACTCGGTGTTCGCATCGACATTGAGGCGACCGAGCACACGGTCGACGGAATGCTCGACGTCATCGAGGCCGCCGAACGCGGCTGACAAGGAGACGGTATGAATCGCCACGTAGGGTGGGGCTTGCCCCACCGAGATTCACGGCATCCGAAGAACCGGTGGGGCAAGCCCCACCCTACAGTCATCGTCATGTTGTCGGGGCTCATGGCGATGCCCTTGTGGGCGGAGGATTTCCGTAACATCCGTACGGGATGGGAGATTCTCAGCGGAACGTATGCCGACCAGCCGTACGTGGTCAAGACCGAGGACGGCGCGTGGTTGTGCGTCCTCACGACCGGCGCCGGCCGGGAAGGGGCGCAGGGTCAGCACGTCGTGAGTCTGCGGAGCAAGGACCAGGGCCGGACGTGGTCGAGACCGGTCGATGTCGAGTCCGCCGATGGTCCCGAGGCGTCCTACGCGGTGCTGCTCAAGGTCCCGGGCGGTCGGGTCTATGCCTTTTACAACCACAACACGGACAATCTGCGGCAGGTCAAAGGGGACAATCCCCCGTACAAGGACGGCTGGTGCGCCCGCGTCGACACGCAGGGCTATTTCGTATTCAAGTACACCGACGATCACGGCCGCACGTGGTCGCCGCACCGTCATGTCGTTCCCGTGCGCGAGATGCAGATCGATCGCGAGAACCCTTACGGCGGCAAGGTCCGCTTCTTCTGGAACGTCGGCCGGCCCTTCACGCACAAAGGCGCCGCCTATGTCCCGCTGCACAAAGTAGGCGGATTCGGGCGCAATTTCATAACTCGCTCCGAAGGCGTCTTGCTCAAGAGCACGAACATCCTCCGCGAAAGCGATCCGGAGAAGATCGCATGGGAGACGTTGCCGGATGGGGAGGTAGGGCTGCGGACCCCGCCCGGCGGCGGACCGATTGCCGAGGAGCAGAGCTTCTGCGTCCTCAGCGACGGGTCGTTCTACTGCGTCTATCGCACCATCGACGGCCACCCCGCGTGCAGCCTCAGCCGCGACGGCGGCCGTACCTGGAGCACGCCGCAGTACGCCCGCTACGCCGACGGCCGGCTGATCAAGCACTCCCGGGCCGCCAACTTCGTCTGGAAGTGCGGCAACGGCAAGTACCTCTACTGGTTCCACAACCACGGCGGCCGGTCGTACGACGACCGCAACCCCGTCTGGCTCTGCGGCGGCGTCGAGGTCGATTTGCCGCAGGGCAAGGTGATTGCCTGGTCCCAGCCGGAGATCGTGTTGTACGACGACGACACGTACATCCGCATGAGCTATCCCGACCTCATCGAAGACCAGGGCCGGTTCTTTCTGACGGAAACCCAGAAGGATATCGCCCGTGTGCATCCCATCGATCGCGCCTTGCTGGAAGGACTCTGGGGCCAGGCCGACAATCGCCAGGTGGCGACTGCCGGACTGATTCTCGATCTGCCCCGGCAGGGCGACGCCATACCGGCCAGTGTTCCCATGCCGCCACTGTCGGCCTTCCTCACGCTCGGCGCGGGCCCCGCCGGGCACGAGACGAAGGACCTGCGCCGCGGTCTCGCGGTGGAGGTGTGGGTGACGTTCGAAGCGCTCACGCCCGGCCAGGTCCTGCTCGACAACCGGACCGCTAGTGGCCAGGGGCTGTGTCTCCAGACGACGTCGCGCGGCACCGTGGAGATCATTCTGAACGATGGACGCAGCGAGAGCCGTTGGGACTGCGATCCGGGTCTCGTGCAGGTGGGAAAACCGCATCACCTCGTGGTCAACGTCGATGGCGGTCCGAAGATCATCACCTTCGTGGTGGATGGTCGCCTGTGCGACGGCGTCACGGCGCGCCAGTTCGGCTGGGGCCGGTTCAATCCGAATTTGCGCGAGGTCAACGGCGACAAGATGCTGCGGATCGGCCCGGATTTCCGCGGCCGGATTCATCGGCTGCGTCTCTACAACCGTTACCTGCGGACCTCGGAAGCCGTCGGCAATTACCGGGCCGGGCCGCCCGGCGGGGCAATCGCGTGTGGGCGTGCTGATCTTTGAATGATCCGCGACGAGCACCCGGTCCGTGGTCCGCCGCCGTTCGGAGTTCCGCGTTTACGCGGGTCGAAACAGTCCTGCCTTCCGCGTCTACAAAGGCTTGAGCCGCTGCGCGGTCTGGACCCGCCTGAAGGCGAAACTCCAAACGGCTTCAGCGCCGAACATGCGATTGCTCTGGGCCGCCCGGCAGGGCAAACACCAAGTCGTTTGCTGTATGGGTGGCATCGTCAAGCGGAGTCTTCGGAGCTTGGCGATGGCGGATTGCCCGTGCGCCGGACCATCGCCAAGGCCTACCGGCCTTGACGCTGCCATCCGTCTTCGGGACTTTGCGTTTGCCCTGGGCCGTCCGGCGTGGCGTCTTGACGTTCCGGTCGCGGAAGTGGTATATGAAGCCACGGAGCCTGTGGCAGGCTCGCCCGAGTCTCTAATAGAATGAGCCTGAATATGTCATTGCGAGGAGCGCAGCGACGAAGCAATCTCAAGTTGATGGAGTGTCTTCAATGGGTTTTCCGGAAATCCGAATGCGGCGGCTACGGACCAACGCCACCATGCGCCGGATGGTGCGCGAGACGACGGTGCGGGTCGATGATCTGATCTATCCGCTCTTCGTCCGCGCGGGTCAGGGGCTCAAGACGCCGATCCCCTCGATGACCGACTGCTTCCATTTCTCGCCGGACCGGGTTGCCGAGGAAGCCGCCGAGGTCGCCGATCTCGGCGTTCCCGCGGTTCTGCTATTCGGTCTGCCTGCGCAGAAAGATGAGAAAGGCTCGGAAGCGTGGTCGGAAGACGGCGTGGTGCAGCAGGCGATCCGCGCCATCAAGAGCCGCACGCCCGACCTGCTGGTGGTCACCGACGTCTGCCTGTGCGAGTACACCAGCACAGGCCATTGCGGCGTCTTTCGGTCCCCATCCGCACGCGACCGTGGCATGGGCTTCCAGCCCATGAATCATCGGCAGGATGCCGATGCCACGAAGACGTCCTCGCCCCGCATCGACAACGACGCCACCCTGGAGCTGCTGGCCAAGATGGCGTTGTCGCACGCCCAGGCCGGCGCGGATATCGTCGCGCCCTCGGACATGATGGACGGCCGCGTCCGCGCGGTCCGCCAGGTCCTGGAATGCAACGGCTTCGACGAGGTCGCGATCCTCTCCTACGCCGCCAAATTCGCCTCGGCGTTCTACGGCCCGTTCCGCGACGCCGCGGAATCGACCCCCGCCTTCGGCGACCGTAAGAGCTACCAGATGGACCCCGCCAACGCCCGCGAGGCGCTCCGCGAGATCGAGCTGGACCTCGAGGAGGGCGCCGACCTGGTCATGGTCAAGCCGGCCCTGAGTTATCTCGACATCATCCGCCGGGCCCGCGAGCGATTCGACTGTCCCATCGCCGCCTACAACGTCAGCGGCGAGTACATGATGCTCCACGCCGCCGCCGCCGCCGGCCTGCTCGACCGCGACGCCGCCATGCTGGAAATGCTGACCTCCATCAAACGCGCCGGCGCCGACATCGTCCTGACCTATTTCGCCAAACGAGCCGCCAAGCTGTTATGAACGGAGGACTGCCGATATGGGCGAAGCTCTGAAGTCTCTGACAATATCCGGCTTCAAATCGATTGAGAAGCTGGAGAACCTGGAGCTGTGCAGACTGAACGTGCTCATCGGAGCCAACGGTGCCGGCAAGAGCAATTTCGTGGACTTTTTCCGCCTGCTCCGCGCGATGGCGGAAGAAGGCCTCCAGAAATTCGTCATAGAGCATGGCGGTGCCGATGGTTTCTTCTTCATGGGCCCCAAGCACACTCGTCGAATTTCTGCGCGTCTTGAGTTCGGCGAGTACAGGTACGCGTTTGATCTGGCTCCAACAAGCTCAGCTGCGTTGATGATCGAGGAAGAGCGTTTCGGTGACAGGGATGGGTCCGCCGATTCTGTAGCCAGAGGAGTCCGCGAATCTCTCCTCACGAAGAGCTACGCTTATAGGACGATTTCCACTTGGGTCGTTTATCACTTTCACGACACCAGCATGCTTGCTCCGATGCGGCGCGATCAATCGGTGCGGGATCGTCAACGGCTTCGGCCGGATGCGTCAAATGTTGCCGCTTTCCTGCTGCATCTGAGAGAATGTTGGCCGGAAACCTATGGTCTCATTCGTGACACCGTGCGCATGATTGCCCCGTTTCTCGATGATTTCGTCCTCCAATCCGAGGAAAAGGGCGGGCAGGAACTGGTACGCCTGGAATGGACCCAGAAGGGTAGCGACTTTCCGTTCCAGCCGAGCCAGCTTTCTGACGGCACGATCCGGTTCATCTGCCTGGTGAACGCCTTGCTTCAGCCCGACCCGACGACGACGATTCTGATCGACGAGGCGGAGCTTGGCCTGCATCCGTACGCGATCGCTCTACTGGCCGAGCTCATCCAGTCGGCCGCAGAACGAACGCAGGTGATTCTGTCAACCCAGTCCCCGGCACTCCTGGATCGATTCCGCCCGGAGGATGTCATCGTGGTCAGCCGTGAGCAGGGAAGGTCTGCCTTCAGGAGGCTCGATCCCTCGGCTCTGCGGGAGTGGCTGGAAGAGTACTCCGTCGGCGAACTCTGGCAGAAGAACGTCGTGGATGGAGCACCTGTGCATGAATGATCTCGGCATCATCGTAGAGGGCCAGACGGAGCAGGCCTTCATGCGCGATATCTTGGCGCCGCATCTGCGGACGTTCGGCGTGGGAGCGTGGGCGCGATTGCCGGGTCGGGTCCATCGCCGTGGCGGTGTTCCTGCGTGGGAGGTGGTGCGCGGAGATATCCTGCGGACACTGAAAGAAAGGCACGGCCGGTACTGCACGACGATGTTCGATTTCTATGGCATGCCTTCTGATTGGCCGGGGCGGGATCATGCATCGACCGGACCTATGAGTGAGCGTGGGAAGTGCGTAGAGGCTGCTCTGTCTGAAGATGTCGCGAGATGCGCAGGCAGTGGTTTCCCCTCGATGCTATTCATACCCTATGTGCAAATGCATGAGTTTGAAGCCTTGCTCTTCAGCAACGTCGATAC
>VGYL01000050.1 GCA_016872975.1 Planctomycetota bacterium | reverse complement strand
CACGCCGAAGGAAGTCGTCCTGCTCGACATCGGCTCCCATGATGAGGTCTACCGGGAATGAACACGCCCATGAAGCGCATCCTGCACGTCACGCTCGCCCTGCTCGCCGCCGCACCCCCCGCCGTCCGCGCGGCGGAGGCGGCGCGGCCGAACATCGTGTTCATCATCGCCGACGGTATAAAGTTTTGCGACATTACTGGACCGGGTGCGACAAGATGTCCTATCGTCGGCGGGAAGGAACTGAGGCATGACGGGACGAGCGCCACAAGCACGTGTCGTGAAGGCCGCGATCTACGCGCGGGTGAGCCGCGAGGATCCCGCGCACGCCAAGATCAGCGTCGAGCAGCAGGTCGAGGACGGGAATCGACTGGCCTCTGAGAACGGACTGGGCACGCCGATCGTCCATCTCGACCGCGACCTGTCCGGAAAGCTCTTCCCGCGGCAGTGGGGTGACGACGCGCAGGCGCGTGGACGGGGTGGAAAATACCGGCAGGGTTTGACCGATCTGATCGAGGACATTGAGGCGGGGCGAGTCAACACCGTTATCGTTCGAAAACTGGATCGCCTGAGCCGCAACGTCGCCCTCGCGCTTCGACTCTACGAGTATTTCAGCGCGAAGGGGGTCGCCCTCTTCGCGACCGACGAGAAGATCCCCGGCGGCAACGATGCCTCGGGCAAGTTCACGCTCACCCTGCTGATGGCCGTCGCGCAGTATGAGATGGAGAAGACGGTCGAGAATACCCGGGCCGCAAAGCAGTTCGCCAAGAGGAACGGGCTCAAGATCTCCGGGTGCAAGGTCTACGGATACAGGTCTGCCGGGCGGCGAAAAGTGGAGGTGGTTCCGGAAGAAGCTGCCATGGTGAAGCGGTGCTTCGAACTCTTCGTGAACGAGGAGCAGCGCGTCGTTGACATTCACCGGACGTTGGCGAGGGAGTTTCCGGGGATGGGGCGCGTCGGACACGGTAACCAGCGGGGCGGCAGTATCCAGGCCAGCACGGTAAACTCGATGCTTCGCAATCCTCTCTACATCGGGCGGACCTACGACTTTGACCGGACGAAGGGAGCAACCCGCAAACACTGGGAACTGATCCCAAGCAAAGTCTACGAGCGGATCGTCTCGGAGGGGCTCTGGACCCAGGCACAGAATCGCCTGCGCGCGATTCGATACACTCAGAAACCCCGGGCCGAGGGGTACTTCCTGTCAGGGCTGGTCCTGTGTGAGTGCGGCGAGCGGATGCGGGTCTACAAGGTCGGGGCAATCCCGCTCGGCTATTATGGCTGCGTCACCCATGACAAACGTCGCTCCACGACCGTGCACACCCGACCGGCCTTCGCCATGCAGGTGAGCGAGTGGGAACGCTGGGCAACGTATTTCCTGAGCCGCGGCAAGGTCCAGGTCGGGAAAGGGGATCCCGGCCGCGATGAAGTCGAAATGGAACTCCGGCGTCTCAAGATCACGGCCAACCTCGATCAGGCGCGAGAGGCTATGCAGAGGGGCGAACTCGAGTTCTCCGAGTATCACGCCCTGAAGGGCGCGGTCGAGAAGGAGATCGCCAAGCTGGACACCGACATACGGTACCGACGCGCGCAAAGGAACGCCTCCAAGCCCGGCAAGGCCTGGACGGATCTGTCGACCGATGAACGGAGGGAGATGCTCCAGGATATCGTCACCGGCATCCGGGCCTGCTTCGACGGCGTTGAGGTGGAGCTTCGGAAGGGAGTCGAGTTTCTGACTCTGTCGGCTAGTTCGGCGAAGGGATACGCGGACCTGGGGCCCAGGCTCTTCTTCCCGCGGATGTACGGCCGTCCGAAGACCAGTCACTGTCCGCGCGCAATGACGGTCCTGATGCCGGACGACGAGACGATGGATCGATGGTGCCCTGCATGGCGCAGAGTCACGCGGAACGATGCGACTTGGATGGCTCCCGATTGGCGCAAGGTTCTCGATGCGGGGAGGTTCTTCGTGTTCGATGCCGCGCGCCACAAGGGACGGGGAAGGGTGCCGCCGCCTGCATCGGCGGGCACCGTGGCGTACAGCGGTGAAGGAGCTGCTCACTGACAGCGATTGCCGGAGCAGGCGGACCGGGTTGTGCCCTGCCCGCGCCATTGGCATCATGGGACACGCTGGAGGGTAACCTATGCGCAACGGGACTGGTTCATAGCGCCGCGCCGCGATCTTGATAACATGAATCACAACCGCGATGCCGAAAGGGACCGTGCTGTCGCGAAGCGTGCTATAGCCGTCTGCGTCGCCTGTATCGTTTGGCTAGTCGGCACAGGCCCGCCCTCCCAACGAGAGGCTCGCCAGCATTCGCGGACCGACGCCGAGTCCCTCGCCGAGCTTGCCGCCCCGATGCTTGGCAACGCTGATCGGTCATCTTCTGCGGAAGCTGATCGTCGAACGCCGCCCGAGGCAGGCCAACGATCCCGAGTGATGCCAGCTTGTGCCCGGCACGGCCGGAGGCGTATGCTCGGTTGATCAAACGGTGAACATGGAAACCCGAGGTAAGGGACAAGGCGTGAGCACGGATCGTTTGGAGGCGAAGAGTCTACGCTATCTGCGGCGGCTCATACGAGGTAGCAACACATGATCGCGGTTCTTCCATTCCTTCTTGACGCCATCGCCTTTGCCCAGATGCTTTGGCCCGACTTCCTATCGGTTGAGCGAACATATGTCACAACAGTTTCAGCCGCATTCTTCGGAGCGGCGGCCGCGTTCGCGTTGGAAGTATGGCGGCGGAAACGCGAAGAAGTAGAATCGCGTCACGCCTCGCTATTCAAATCGCAACTCGTCTTGCACTCGCAACTCAATTCGCTATTGAACATAAAGATACAGCATCTTGATGAGTTCCGAGCCAACCCGAGCCGATTCCTAAATCTCCCGCAGTTCATATCGGGACATACTGAGCAGCGGATCGATCCCCAATCGATATGGTTTCTGCCGTTGCTCACTCGCAACATGGACGCGATGAACAGCGTCGTCATTGCCGATCTTGCCTACGGCAATTCCATCGACGTTCTTACACGTCGCAACCAAACTAAGAAACGGATAGAGACTTCGCCTCGTTCTAAGGTGATGACGTCAATCCGCTCTGTAGACAACACGGCTGATGTACTCATGGACCAACGTGACCTTCTCGATCTAAAGGGCATTACTGATGGTCTCTACGAATGCGTAGATGAAGCGATCAAGTTGCAGGAGAACGCAATGTCGGATCTCTGCGTCGTAATCAAGCAGTGCTTCCCCGGCAGGATGTCTATGAAGGGCAAGGGATACTCAGCACAGTCATTCCCTGAAGCCGTGTCTCCCGCTGTTAGACCTCCTGCGCCTTGAATCACCGAGGGCATTTGCGAACCCATTACCAGAAGCTCGGAGTTTCTCCGACGGCCTCGCAACAAGAAATCAAGCGGGCATTCCGAAGTCTCGCTAAGAAATGGCATCCTGACGTTAACAAGAGCCCAAATGCTGGAGCGATGTTCAGAGCTGTTTATGAGTCCTTTGAGATCCTATCGGCCCCAGAGAAACGAGAGGTATACGACGCTCTGTTGGCCGCGACGGCAAATGCCAGTCGGGAGCAAGTGCCAGCGCCGCCAAACTACGCAGAATGGACGGAGAGCGCTAAGAAGCAAGCCGATGAGTATGCCGCGATGTCATTCGACCGCTTCTCGGACAAGCTCGGCGAGATCTTCGCCACGGCTTACATAATGACACTTCGGGTCTCCGTTATAGTCTTTGCGATCCTATACGTGGCGATTCCTCTTTTCGCCTTATACCTAGTGCTTACATTCTAGCCTGCCCCAAGACGCGGCGCGGACAGAGAAGCGGATGAACGATGCGGAACAGGAGACGGGTCAGCCTTTCTCAGTGACGATTTCCCGTGGTATGCCATCCATGCCTAAATCAATCGCGTACCGGATGACCATGTTCCCCAGGAAGCGCGCCTCTTCCATCATCTGCTGCGATACCCGGCACTTCACCGGACGTCTTGCCGGTCGTCCTCGACGATTCGTGCGTTGACCTTCACGACCAATATGCAGTTGGCCATTGATCCCAACCGCCACTTCCGGGGTTGTTCTGCCGTCACAGTACCGCGGCACGCCGCCTAAACGCCATCAAGACCCCCGGATCACGGTGCGCCCCCCAGCCCGGACATATCCACGCCGGCGGCGCGGAGCTTCTGGTACTCCTCGAATGACATGCCTGGGTGCTCGACGTAGGAGCGGACAGTGCGTTTGGCGCCAAGAACGGTCGCATAGGAGACCGTTCCCGCTTCGATAACGGGCGCGGAGAATCGCTGCCCGTCGACAAGGCCCTCCGTGCTGGGCACGGTGACAGCGACCGTGACATCGGAATCGCCCACTGACACAAGAACGCTATTGGCGTCGACAACTTGGAGAATCTTCCCGGATAACATGCGCATGGGAACGGGAGCGCCTCCGACGAGCCGGTACTTTTTTCGCACGCGGTGGAAGTAGTGCATCGGAGGATCGGCGTAGAGCTTGCGGTCTGCCTCCGCCTTCCGCGCGGCCTCCTCCGCGGCGGCCCTTGCATCGGCTTCCTGCTTCTTGCGCTGCTCCTCAGCCTGACGTTTCGTCTCGACGTCCTGCCGAAGACGTTCACGCTGAGCATCGCGTTCCTTTTGAATCGCTGACCGCTCCGCACCCGAAGCCGAGAGAGCGGTGATGCTCGCGACAACCAAGAGCACTCCCCTCCTCATCCCCACATCCTCCTTCTTCCAACGCCAGAAAACCCGCCCCCGCGGAGCTTCCAAGGGTCGGCCTTCAGCTCGCTCCGTGGGGTCCATGGGATGCTAGGAGTTCGGATCGGCGATGCAAGAAGAAAGGCCCCTCGTCTGAGGGCCTCAACAGTCGGTGTCCGCCTATCCGCCTATACCGGCTATGGGTCGTAACGTCTGCAGCCCGCGGTGTAAAGGTGTCAGAACACCCCCCCCTCCTGACACCTTTACACTCAAAACCATGGACGTTATACCCCATAGGGCAGTTAGGGAGTATAGGCGGATCCAAGGAATTCGAGGGTTTCTTGACCCTCAGAGTCATCGGTCGACTGCCCGTTCAGCTCCCTGTAGGTCGGAGGGCGCCCTCCAGGGGCGACCTCGTGGTGCACCGGCGCCGAGGGGGCCTCGGCGGGCCCCCCGGTGCGTCCCGCCTCGTCGGTCGGGGCGGCCACCTCTCTCTCGAAGACGTACGTCTTGGTCGTTTTGTAGCCGGCTTCGCGGACTTCCACGCGCGTGATGACGTAGCCGTCCACCGTCACCCTGAAGCCTTCCGCTCCGAAGACCCGCGACATGGCGCGGCCGAACGCCTGGTAGGCCACCGTCCTTGATTCATCGTCGTCGAGGCTCCAGCCCTCCGGCATGAACGGCAACGTGATGCCCCATGCGCCGGCCAGTTCCAGAAGCTGTGCCGCCCTCTGTGCCACGCCGAGCCTGCCCTCTTCGTCCAGCCTGATGGCCAACTCGCGCATGACTTGCAGGGTCGGGTTGGAGACCCGGTCGACGATCGCACCGTAGTCCTCCGTGGGACTGGGCATCCCGAAGATCTCGGTCAGGATGTACTCCATGGCCGACCAGAACTCCCGGAAGGCGGTGAAGATGCGGACGGCTTTCCTCGGCGCGCCCCTCGCCAGCCATTCCAGAAACACCCCGTAGACCATTCCGAGGTGCCGTCCCGGCGAAGACTGGATGTAGCCGAGCAGGTCGGTTTCCACGCCGCCGGGCAGCGTGAATCGCTTGAAGTCCCGCTCCTGCTTCCGGAGGCTGACGCACGTGGACCGGTTCGCCAGATCCTTGGTGACATGCATCTGGTTCGAGGTCATCGCGATGACGTACCGGAGCGGGTCGATGTGCATGGCGGGCGAGTACGCCCGCCTCGCGATGTAGCTGGGCTCGGTCAGGAAGCTCTCCAGCTTGCAGCTGTCCACCGTCCCCCGGATGTTGTCGAGCGACACGATCGGATGCCCGTCCATCAGGGCGCTGTCGAACATCTCGGTCAGCTTGCCGACGCCGCCCTCGGAGTTGGTGACGATCACCGGCGTCTCTCCGTAGAGGGCGGCCATGAGCTTCACGAAGTAGCCCTTGCCGGTCTGGCTCTGGTCGGCCTCGACCAGAACCGCAGGGCAGCGGCCTTCGATCAACCGGTTGAAGACGAAGCCCGGCGTCAGCAGGGCCGCGATGGCTCTCGACGCATCGGCCGGCGTGGTGAACGAGAACTCGCCGATCAGATCCCGGAGTCCCGCCACCCCTTCGCGGAATGGAAGGGGCTGCACGGTCGCCTCTGCAAACGAGTACGCCTGTAATCCGGGCACGTATCCCGTGCGGCACACGCGGGAGCCGCCCTCGCTCTTGTCGAGCAGGGCGCATTTCGTGGTGACCTCGATCCGGGGCATGCATTCGACAAACCGCTCGCACGCCAGGATCGCCGTGGCGTCCTCGTTCGAGACGATCTGCCGCTGGTACGAACCGGTCTTCCGGTCGGCCCGGACCGGCACGGCAACGTCCTCCAGCATGCTGCGCATCCGCTGGGGGTGGACCGTGTTCAACGAGCCGGCCCCCTCGATCATGACCGCGACGCGCCCCTTCATGAAGACCCTTCCGGTCTCCTTGAGGAGGCCGGCCGCCTCGCTGGCGGTCTCGGATATGCCCCGGCTGGCTCCGAACATCTCGAGAAGCGGCTTGTCCTCGTCCCCCACGGCCGCTGCGGGCCGCGTCATGTATCCATGGCTGCGCGCGACGAAGAACAGCGTGCCGAGGTTCACCCTGCCTCGCTCCAGCGAGTCCCACTTGAGCCGCATCTCACCGGCGTTGTAACGGTCGGCATCCTGAGCGGACCACGCGTCCCACAGGGTGAAGCCCACCTCCGGATCCCACGACTTCAGGGCCGACCCGATCCGGAACCAGTCGTCGTAACCGACGGAACTGACGGGAATCGACGAGAGCGCCGCCCGGACCTCGGTCGCGCTCGTGTTGATCGCGAGGGGGACTGTCTCTTTGCCGGGTGTCTGTGGTGCTTCTACGAGGCCGTACTTGAAGAGGGTGTCTTGAAGCCACTTCGTAACCGCCGCCGGGTCCATATCGCGCGTCAGCTCGATCACGGTGGGTTTGCGGGCGCTGAAGTCTTCGGCGCTCTTCATGGCCTTGGTGTTCCACGTGCCCGGCTTGCGGTGGTTGTGGTTGATCGCCTTCGGAACCGGATCGGCATGCAGTCCGAACTCCCGATCGAGCATCCGGTGAACGGCTACAATGCAAGCCTCGAAGGCCTCACAATCGCGCCGGGCGGTCCGGACGCTCTCGTGGCTGATCTCAACCGGCTCGGGCCGGAAGTGAAGGTGGTAGCCGTTGCCCGTGTTCACGATCATGGAGACAGGCACGGCCTTGAGGAAGCGCTCCGAGAGGACTACCTCCTTGATCCTCTCCATCGGCGCATCCCTGCCCACCACATGGCTGTCTACGTCGACAATGAACCCGTCACACCGGACGACGTTCTCCTTCGTCCGCCGATAGCCTGTCGACTCGTCCACCTTGTACACGCAGTAGTCGCGGTAGATGTTGGCCACCTCGTCGCTGAACTTCACGCCGGGGTCAAACGACTCGATCGACACCGAACCCTCCCCGGTGCCCCCGCCTTTCCGAATGCACTTCCAACTGGCCGGCACATCGGGATCGCTTTCCATACGGAACGCCACGGCGGCTCCTCGGGACAGGGGATTGACTCGGGTTTCAAAAACAACACGTTTCATGCTCATTCGACTCCACACTCATGCCGTGACGTTGGCCACGGCTGGCGTCCCGCCCACGGTTGGGACGGGACGCCGATTACACGTCATGTCGCGAACGATGTCGTTTGGTGGGCGGCAGGGATCCGCAGCAGCAGGTCGAGGCGGTGGGAATCGAACGATGCTCCACGACAAGAACCCCGGCTACAGACGGGCCGCACGTGTTGAATCTTGTCGCTTAGGTGGTGGCCAGAATCCACGCCCGGCCACAAAAGGCATATTGCCAGATTGCGTGGTCAATGTCAACCCCCCGAGGACGACCCCAAAAAAGCGGTCAATATTTGACCGGATGGCAGGCGGCCGACGACCTCAAAAGTGTGGCATGTGCATAATGTAACCATGTGTGCTATAATATATTGAGTCGGTTACGGCGGACCTTTAAGGACGGTTTTTAAAACCGGTTTCGAACCGTCCGCCTGGCCAGTTTTATTGTTGTTGTTCTAGCACCTACCAGTTACTATGCGGGCCTCGGCCTCGGAGCAGGATCGCGCCCTGACGCGAAACCCCCTTTTGGACAGTTAATCCCTCCCCGTTTCGAGGGCATATTTCTATGAGGCGTGCCTTGCGGTCAGCAGCCTTTCGCCGGTTCTGTCATGAGCCGCAAATACGAAACTCGTCGGAGGCGAGATGAACTGCCTGATCCATTTCACGAAGTGGACCTGTCCACACTGCGGATGGACTGTGTCTTTGAAAAACCAGGTGCCGTGGCACGCAAGCGCACTCGACATCCTGCGGCGATACGCCGGAAGCGATGTCGCGTCATGCCCGCGCTGTGGCGCTCCGCATCCCGTGCGGACGGAACTTCACGGCTGGCCCAAGAGAAGTCTCCAGGACCGGCTCCGGGCGTTCCTGTTCTTGGCCCGGCGATTCCTGCGGCATCGCCGCCGCTCCGATCCCGCGACCCACCTCCGATCCTGAGTCGGGGCGGTCGCCGAGGAGTCCTCAAGAAACCCACTGCCGGCCGGCCGTACGCCGCCGGTCCCAACCCCATGGAGGTGTGCATGCGCGTCGCAAGAGGAGTCCGATGGTTCGTCCTGCTGTTGCTCGGGATGGCGCTTCTCCAGGGCGCGACCCATGCCGGGTGGTTCGGCTCGTCCGATGAGCTGGAGCGTCTGCGGAGGGACAACGACCGGCTCTGGGCCGATCAACAGGAAACCGGCCGGCTCCTCGCCGAGGAACGGCTGGGCCGGTCGGCCGACCGCGAGGTCGAGGGTACACGCCGGAACACGGTCACCCTCATGGGGGTCGTCCTGACGCTCATGGGCTGCGCCTTCGCGGCGGTGATCTTCCAGCGGCTCGGGAGGGATCATGAGCGACCGGCAGACTGAAGCGAGATCCGTCTCGCGCCCTCTGGCGATCCTCGTCGGAGCTGTCGTCGGCGTCTTCGGCGTTCTTCTGGCGCTCCGTGCCGTTGTGCCCGGTAGCGCAGACATCAGGGTCGTGTTGGACCTGATCCGCTCGATGGCCTGGGCACGTGCCGCCGAGCCCGTCATCGCCATCGGCCTCACGGCGGCCACAGCCATCTTGTCCGCGATCCTGATCCCGGTCGTCACGGTCGTTGCCGTGCTGGGCCTGCGGGATGCGCCGCTCCGCAGCCTACCGATCGCCACTCCCGCGCCCTGTCCGCGACCCACCGAGCGGCCCATTCATCCGCCGCCCGAGTCGTCGCACGGGGTACACGCGAGCACACGTCTTCCGCAACAGAACTCGTGCTGAGATCGAGATAGTGGCGCCTCCGGAAAACACGGACGCCGCGTTTCTCTTTTTCCGAAAATCCTCCGCAAATCACAACAGGGGACGCTCCTTCCGGGGCGTCCCCTTTTTCGTGTCCTGACATCACCAGCGCCCTTGCGGGCGATCACCTGAAACCAACCAGGTGGCCGCCGGGGGGCGGGTACTCCCCCGGGATGGTCGCCTCCAACCGAGAGGAGTCCGCGCATGAGTCCTTCCGCTGCGATGATGCTGGAGCTGCAGATCATGCCGATCATCCGGGCCACGGTGCCCCGAGTCGTCACCCCCGTCGGGGCCGAGGATTCGATGGAGCTGGTTCAGGACACGCTCTGCTCCGCCGCCCAGATGATGGAATCGGCCGAGCGGAGTGGAAAGCCTCTCCACCCGTCGGGTATCGCGTACTACGCGATCCAGCGGGCCAAGTCCGGTCGCCGGTCGACCGGAGCCTGCCGGACCGATGCGATGTGCGCCGGGGCCCAGCTCGACCGGAAGGTGACGCTGGACTCCATGGATGCGCCCCTTGAGGGGGCAATCGAGGGAGAAGATGCCGGCACGCTACACGATCTGTTGGCTGGCCAGTCGGAGGATCCGGCCCGGGCTGCCGCGCGGGAGATCGATTGGTCCGAGTTGCTGCAGCGGCTCGACGATCGCGAGATCGACATCCTCGTGCTCACGGCCGAGGGCGGCCGGCTGAACAAGTTGGCCCGCAAGTTCCGTGTCAGTCAGGCGCGGGTCTGTCAGCTCCGGCGCGAACTAGGTGCCCGCATCCACGATCTGTGGGGAGCCTCGGCCCTCCAAGATGCGACGCGCGAGTCCACGTGGCAGCGCAACAACGTCCGCGCCACTCGTGAGAGGCTGGCCTGCCGGCGGGAACGCTGGCTAGCATCGTGGTAGATCGCCCGTTACGGGCGGGAAGAGGTACGGAGGACCCCGACGCCTCTTCTTAGCCATCCGCTGGTAGCGATCTCACTGACGGGCGCAGCGAAAGCCAATGCTGTGGTGGGTCAAGGCAATGAGGATGGGGGCAAGGAGCATTGGCTTCATCTAATCCTCCTCTTCGTCGACCATGGGTCCGGTCCCGGATAGACAAACCAACTACTGCCCGAAGACAACAAACTCCGCCCTCCGGTTCAATCGCCACGAATCCTCTGCGTGCCCAGACTGAACGGGCTGCTCCTCGCCGAAGCTTCGCGTCTGAATGCGGTCCGAGCCTATCCCGAGGGATCCCAGATAAGCGCGAACTGCGAGGGCGCGCCGCTCGCCCAGAGCCAGGTTGTACTCGTTGCTGCCGCGCTCGTCGCCATGGCCCTCGATGACCAGACGGGCATTGGGGCTGGCGCGCAGGTATGACGCCACTGTCTCGATGGCGGCGCGTTCCGTATCCGAAACGGAGGAACTGTCGTAGGCAAAGTACACGGGAGCGAACTGACCGCGGGAGCCCTCGCCGGGGAACGGATCGCCAAGCATGCCAGGCGGCGGCACTGCAGTTTGAACGCCGCCGATCGTACCATCCGGCGCAAGGGCGCCGGTTGCCATCTTTGTAGCCGGTGCCCGACAACCGGCGACAAGCCCAGTGAGTGACACCCCGACCGCAACCAGCATCGAAGTCTTGCTAATGCTCATGTCAAATCTCCTCCCATACACGTCCCGACCGGCCGGTACCCATGACCGGCCGCAAACTCACGATGGTTGTACGCCCGTGGAAGAGCGCGGCGCAAGGCGATTCGCGCATTCGCGCGGTGATGCGCCACGGCCGCGAAACTGCGTGAAGGCTGGGGCCGAAAGTTGCGACCGTCGGCGCGGGTGCCCTCGCGCGGGCGTGGTCGAAGGTCTGTGCAGCTTCATGGCATGGCGATTCAGAAGCGAACAAAGCCGTCCATCACGGTCCACCAGTAGTACGCCTTGCGGTAACCCCTCGCCCTGACGGAGGCGCCGCAGTCATCGGGCAGCCCCCAGTCATCCTCGTCATGCTGGATGAAGACGGGCCTCAAGGAGTTCGGTTCCATGACACGCACCGGTTCTCTGGACCACAGCCGATGGTGGCGGATCTTCATGTCCTCGTGCATCGAGATCACATTCAGATGCCGCGCGTGGGCGGAGCCGCCGATTTGCAGGGTCGTGAACAGGACATCCGGCCGGCCGTCCCTGTCCAGGTCGGTGACCGCAAGCTCGAATTCTTCGAATCTGGGCCTCTCGCCTTCCGCATGAACGAGAGCTTGCCCGCCGTCAAGGAGCAGGTCGAAGAACAAGAGGTCCCATCTGTTCGAGACCGCAGTGGCTTCAGAGGACGATCGCTTCAGCACGGCAAGGAAATGGTGGAACCCCCACGCATGGTCATTCATGCCCTCGCTGATGACGAAGCACTCTTTCGTACCGTCGTTGTCGAGGTCAACATACCTCCGCGCCTCGGGGCGGATCCTCTTCCAGAACTCGTGATACGAGCTCCGAAGCGCCCGGATTTGATCTACGAAGTCAGGCGAGAAGCCATCGGGCCACGCCGCGCTGTTGGCGGGGTCGATCCTCATCCTTATCTGCGGCGCCACGCATTCGAGAGGGTCCGGTGCATCCCCCACCTTCGGAACAATGTAGAGAGCCGGTGTGTCGAGCGTGGCGATGGCAACTGCCTGTGGGGTCTTGGACGAGCCCGCCCAATCGGCATCCTTAGGCAGTGCATCCTCTGCCGTCCGATGGCCGGAAACGGTATCGGCCGGAGAATGCAGTGACGACCTCTCGATGGCCTTTGACGACTCGGTGTCTTTGAGCAATGGATTCGAGGGTCTGTCGCAGCCAACCAGCCCATGGATGAGCAGTCCGGCGGCCAGGCGGATCCAGCCGCTCTTCGCTGCCTCGCGTGGACTCATGCATGCAGAAACGCATCTCATGTTCGGGCCCCCTTCATGCCAGAACGCCCCGGCCCCGCATTCAAGCACCGTCCATCCAGTGATCATATACCATCGAGACTGGCCATAGGGAACCCCTCGCGCTCATCCGGCAACTTCCGGCAACTTCCGGATTGACACCGATCCGAGGCCGGCACCAAACTCACATCGCTTGGGCGGTTTGTAACCCGAGTGGAGGTGGTCTCATGAAGAGGAGAGTCATGTCGCGGCGGAAACTGGTCGTTGCTGCGCTGTCCATAGTGTTTGCGGCTGGCGTCGTGTCCGCCGCCGTTTGTGCCGCATGCCAGGGATCGGGCACGGGCTCGTTCAAGTGCTCCTTCTGCAACGGAACTGGCAGCAAGGGGCAGTTCAAGTGCTCGTTCTGCAACGGCAAGGGCTTCGTGAAATGTGGCTCCTGCAACGGGACGGGACAGCGGTAGCTTGTAGGCAGCTCCCCTTGAGAGATGGTGCATGCGGGTTCCGCGTGTGATACAGCGGCTGTCGCATCCGTGGTTGGAAATCCGCCCCCTGACTAGCGTGTGACTGCATGGAGTCCTTGTCTACGGCCATCATCGCAACCTCTGGTGACTAGCATGAAACGGCAGGCATACTGGATGGTGCTTACGCTCCTATCGATGACGGCCATGGCGCAGCAACCCGATGCGGCTGTGCCCGTCCGCGATATACTCATCGCGTCCTCAAACTCAATACGCCGAACCCTTGTGCCCTATCAACGATTCCGGTTGATTCACGCGACTCCCGATGAGTACCTCGTTCTCGTAACCAATGATGAGGGCGGCACAGATATTGCCTCCGTCCCCAAGGTTGACCGCTTAACGAATCCCACGGCACGTACGGTGGGACGGCATATTGAAATCCAATCAGGCGTTAACGCCGTCCTTGGACAAGGAGCCGTTCCTCTATTGAAGGACCACGAATACGACATTGTCGCCAGTAACAGATCGGATCTTGCAGTGCTATATAGGGTCGATCAATGGTGTTGCACCGTGACTGTCTCTCGAACTCTATGCGCCGTGCGTCCCGGTTCTGACCGTGCCCACTCGCCTCTGCAGGATGCGACGAACACGGTGCCCGCTGCGATCACTCATGCGCGGGAGTTCATGCTCCACGAGATCTCAACGGGAAAGCACGATGGACCCTATACACTATCCAATGGAACATCGCGCATCAGAGATGACTTCGTAGTCGCAATCGATCCTGACGGTGCGGCCTACACATCTGCCATGGTGAATGGGATTCGTCGTCGCTGGGGCCCGTATGCGGTCACGAACGGCGCAGTTCTTAGGCTCAATAAGACAGAAGTGCGCGTCATAGCGGGGAGGGCGATGAGAGATCTGCAGGCGGAGATCGCCAAACAGCAAGAACTGCGACGACGCGCAGAGGAGGCCGAGGCGGAGAGGAAGCGGCAGGCGGAGATCGCCAAACAGCAAGAACTGCGACGACGCGCAGAGGAAGCCGAGGCGGAGAGGAAGCGGCAGGCGGAGATCGCCAAACAACAGGAACTACGACGACGCGCAGAGGAAGCCGAGGCGGAGAAGCAGAGGCAGGAGTGGATGGCCAAACAGCCGGGTCAAGAAAGGAGTGTAAACCCTGCAGACGCACGCTCGGAAGCTGCCGGAGCCAAAACAAGAGGCGCATCGCAGTGGGCCTCCGTCAAGGAGCAGCTTGATGGCCCACCCGTCGGGAGCACAGGAATCTATCGATCGCCATTTGGAAGGGAGCCTTGCTCTCAGCCGCTCCCAGCGGGCTTTAGGGGGACTGTCTGGGGCGATGGTGTCGATGAGGTTCTGCGCAAAATGGGCGATCACGTGCAGTTCTCGAGTAAGCAGACAAAGCAGGCGCCATATTATCTTGACGGTTCGATAGACGGGAAATTGAGTGTAACCTTCAAAATCAGCGATACTGATGGCCTGTACGAAGTCTCGGTGAGGGAGGACTTGTTCGGCAGACCTCCGGCCGACTTCGTGCAAGCCCTGATAGAGCAATATGGCCGCGCGCCTGCACAGAATGTCTGGTCACGCGCAAACAAGACATACGTTCTCTGGTTTGACGCCCGTACGCTCATCATGTATGAGGCGGAGGTACGAGCAAACCCTACGATGTTCCACAATTGGGTCTGGCTCAAAGATCGGAGCGCGTTCAACGACGAGTGGCGCAGTCATCTGATAAAGTTCTTGGCATGGACGCTTCCAGAGCTTGGTTGTATTCCCTTTTCATCACCAACATACGGGCAAATGCCTTCACCCACTGACGGACTGAAGTGGGGCGTGACGCGTGAGAATGCAGAGCGAGCGTGGCGTCGAAGAGTGAAAGCTCTGAATAAAGACTGGGGCCAGTTAACGATGGAATCAGAGAAGATGCAAGACGGCACGACCGTGGTGAGGGTCACGAGTGATGAGGAGAGATGGTACATATTTGATGAAGAGCTCCGACTGGTTGCATGCCATGCAGAGCCCTGGCCGGAGGAATCACTGACGTTGTCGTCGCTTGTTTCACTGCTTGGTGAAGCAAAGCCGTCTCCGCATGAGCCCTTGATGCCCGCAGGCTGGACGGTTGAATCGGCTGTCGAATGGCGGCCATCGGACGGCATCGCTGTGCAATACGCCGCTATTCGGCATGCGACGGGCACAAAGCACTACGTTACATTTGGGGTGTCCTCCTTCCTTGCGAGATGCGACGTCCTTTCAGGGCGATTTCGAAAGGATCGAGAGACGTTGCGCTTCTAGTGCGACTGGATCTTCCCTCAGGCGCTCGTCGTCTGAGAACCCTTCGCATGAAGCACAGGCTTAGCTGGGCGGCCAAAGTGGAGGTAACCCCTTGGGGACAAATCGCGCCGTCAGACCGCGGGCCCCCCACGCGGCGCACGCCGCTGCGCTTCAAGGCGGCATAGTAGACGGCCTGCGCGCAGCCGTCGGAGATGGGCCCGTCGCCGTCCCGCCTCGTGAAGAAGTACTCGGCCGGACGGTCGCGACGCCACAGTAAGCGTTCGGTGAACCCATCTACCGCTCCGTGATTGGCGGGCGGATACTTCGCGTCAACACATGCGCATGGTGCGCGTGGGCAGAGGCGGAGGTGGGCGATGGGCGGACGGCGGGTGGATGAGGGGAAGCGGGCGCAGTGGCGGAAGCTGATTGCGGAGGCGGCGCGCAGCGGGACGTCGATCCGGGAGTTCTGCCGGCGGCGCCGGGTGACCGAGCCGCAGTTCTATGCGTGGCGTGCGCGACTGAACGGCACCGTCCATGGGGCGGCGCGGCGGCGGCGGTCTACATGAGCCTCCTGGCGACGGCCAAACGCGCCGGGCTCAACCCGTGGGACTACCTGCGCGACGTGCTCGCCCGCATCCAGGACCACTCGACCCACCGTCTCGACGAACTCCTCCCCGGCGCCTGGAAGCCGACCGCCTGATCCTCTCCCCCCCCCGCCGCACACCGGGTGCGGTGAAAACCGACCAACGGGGTTCACCGGTCGCTTACGCCGAAGCAACCTGAGGGCGCGGCTTCCGCAACCGGAATCCCATTTGTCGGAACAGCCGCTGGCATTGCCGGACGCGAAGGGTTATGCCGAGGTGCTTGTTCAGGAACGAGGACAGGAGCGGACCATCCCAGAGGTGAGCGGCCAGACCGTAGTCGGATGGGCTGCCACGAAGCGCTGTCTCGACGCGGGCGCGATCGGCATCGCTCAATCGAGAGGGCCGGCCCGTTCGCTCCCCGTCGCTCAAGCCTCCAA
>VGYL01000049.1 GCA_016872975.1 Planctomycetota bacterium | reverse complement strand
GCGGGTGGGCGATGTCGGCGATGTCGTCTTTCCGACGGGCGCAATCGTCGAGGAGGACCGCGATGAGCTGCGCATCTACTACGGAGCCGCGGATTCCACCATCGCGGTAGCGACCGCCAGGCTCAGCGACGTCATCGATTACATCCTGTCCAACCCGGAACAGCACTACTGAGGGCCTGGTTCAAAACCGGGTAACAGTCTGCGTGGGTGGCAGCGGCAAGGCCGCAGGCTTTGCGCAGGCCTTGCCGGTGGCCCAGAGGCAAGACCATCGGCAAGCTCCGAAGACTGCGCTTGCCGCTGCCACCCACGCCTCTTTATGTCCTGTCCAGCCCGGAACAGCACTATTGAGCCAATTACAGACCGCCGGGCTCATGGACCCTCCTCATCTTGCACACCCAGACCGATTCCGCCATGAACGTGTTACCGCAAGAGCGTGAAATGCCTTATACTGCCGGAGAGGGGAAGCGTCGAATGGTAAACGTACACGGAGACCGGCGCAGCCGATCCGGAAAGGTCCAACGATGAAGAGCAAAGCAGCAGTCATTCTGGGTATCACGGCCGTCGCACTTTGGGCGACTTTCCTGATGGGCGCCGACCCCGCTCGGCGTGTGCCCGGCCAGTGGGAGTACGGCCGCTATGTGGCGTCGGCGGGCTACTATGATTGGCAGGAGGCCCAGCGGCGGGTACAGGCAACGAATCCGACCCACTTCTTCGAGCGGATGGGCTGGCCGACCGGAACCGAGGTGAACAGCCCCACGGGCCGGGTGCCCGCGCTCGTGCTGAACTACCTGGGCCACCAGGGCTGGGAGCTGGTCGAGCTCGCCCAGGACGAGGTCAAGCGCGACGTCTACTGGTTCAAACGACCCAAGTAGTCGCGCGCTTGCGCCGCCATCATCAGGGTACGTCCTGCCCCAGGGAATCGCGGCGGATCTCGAACCACTGCTCGGTGGACAGCTCCAGATCCAGGGCCTCGACCGCCTGCTGGATCCGCGCCGCGTTTCCCGTGCCCAGGACCGGCACGAACCGGACCGGGTGCCTGAGAATCCACGCGATGGCCACCTGTTCCGGCGCAGCGCCGCCCAAGTCCCGGCCCAGGCGCGCGAGCGTCTCGCGCAGCCGCCGGGCCCGGTCCGAATCCGCGCGGAAAAGCCGCCCGCCCCCCAGCGGCGACCAGGCCATCGGGCAGAGCCCCAGCTTCTGGCACAGGTCGATGCTGCCGTCGGCGTGGGCGTCCAGATGCAGGACCGAGTACTCGATCTGATTTGTGACCAGCGGCACATCCAGCTTCGAAGCCAGCGCTTCGAGCTGGGCGGGGAGGAAATTCGAGACGCCGAAGGAATGCACTTTGCCCGCCTGCCGGAGGCGGACAAACGCCTCATTGATCTCGCGCGGGTCGGCCAAGGGGTCGGGCCGGTGGATCAACAGCAGATCGATGTAATCCGTGTGCAGACAGCGCAGGGAGTTCTCGACCGAGGCGATGATGTGAGAGCAGCTCGTGTCGTAGCACTTCATCCTGTGGCCGGGCCGGCGGGTGGAAACGAGCTTGATGCCGCACTTGGTCACCAATTGGATCGCGGAACGGTCGATCCCCGCTTCCGCCAAAGCGGTCCCGAACCGGCCTTCGCAGGTGTAGTCGCCGTAGATGTCGGCATGATCGAACGTCGTGATCCCCTGCTCCAGGCAACCGTGGACGAGATCGACGATTTCCCGCGTGCTCTTGTTCCAGTCGGCCAGGTGCCAGGAGCCGTGAACAATCCGCGACACGTCAGGACCGTGCTTCGATAAGGCGATGCGAGGAACCATCTGTCCGTCTCCAAAAGCGTTGCCGGATACCCGACCCCAAGTCGGCCGCACGCGCGACCGGTCGTCAGATGCTATCCGCTCTCGCCGTCAGACACAACCACCATCCTGCTTTCGCGCCCCACGCAGCGGGAAAGAAACGCCAGGTTCAGAACGTGATTACAGATCCGCCATCTGATGCGTGGCACGCCCAAGCCGGTTGGCTTGCCAACCGGTTTGAGCGTGTCTGCCAAGGCTACCGCGTGGGGGCACGTTCCGCACGCTCCAGCTTCGCTTGGGCGTGCCGCCCGGCGCCCGTCACCCTCAAGGTTCGGTTTCTGAACCTGGTACCGCGTTTCACAAGTACCGTGAGCATGGATGGTAGATTGCCGCGCTCGGCGAGCCTCGCTCGCAATGACATAAGGCGCCCAAGTATCTCATTGCGAGGAGCTTCAGCGACGAAGCAATCTCTATCCTATCGTCTCAGGACTTGCGAAATGCCGTACTCGCCGAAGAAAACGATTTCCACTGCACCCCTGTCAATTTGGAACAGGACGCCGGCCAACCCCATTCCACCCTGCTTGCCTATTCCCCCTATTCCCACCTCCGAGCGATGATAAAAAAAGCCAGATTCCAAAGAGAATCTGGCTTCGGAGGAGGGTGATGAAAAGCTATTTCTTGGTTATCCGGACCGCCTGGGGTGCCCCCAAACCGTCCGTATCTTACATCGTAGCGAGCCGCGCAAAATCTTTAATGAAAACCCCCGATAGGAGAAAAAATTATCCTTTTCCCGCCGAAATTCAAGCGTTAAATTATGGGATCGTCAGATTTTTCTGGCGATCGACCCCTGAATAGTCGCATTTGCGACCCTCAACTAAGCTATTTTACGGGGAGGTCAAGAGTTTTGTTCTGTTGTCGTAACCGGAACGCTGTTAATTCTCACGGACGCAAGCAACGATGAACGCCCGCACGACGATGGCGGATCTGCTGCTGGCCAAGCACCAGCGGCGTTTGATCGCGGCGGTAAGCTGCTATGACTATACGACGGCCTCTTTGGTCTCCCAGGCCGGGGTCGAGATGATCCTGGTGGGCGATTCGGCCGCCCAGATGGTCCTGGGCTTCGATTCCACCCTGCCAGTGACGATGGATTTCATGGTCGCGATTACCGCCGCCGTTCGCCGGGCCGCCCCCAATGCCTATCTGGTGGGCGACATGCCTTTCCTATCTTATCATTTGAGTCTCGGGCAGGCGATTCGCAACGCCGGCCGCTTTCTGACGGAGGCCGGGGCACAGATGGTCAAGATCGAGGCAACCGCCGCATACGCGGATACCGTTCGGGCCGTCAGCGCGGCCGGGATCCCGGTCATGGCGCACATCGGGCTCCTGCCCCAGCGAATCGCGGAGATGGGCCGGTTTCAGGCCAAGGCCACTACCGCTGAAGCCGCCGCCGAGTTGATCGAGCTGGCGGAGCGAATGATCGCGGCCGGCGCGAGCGCCCTTCTTATCGAAGGAACAGCCGCCGAAGCTGCCCAGATTATCACCGCCCGCAGCGAAGTGCCTGTCATCAGTTGCGGCTCGGGACCGGGCTGCGATGGGCAGATTCTCATCGCCCCCGACATCCTGGGCCTTTCCGGCGGACACCCGCCCAAATTCGCCCAGGCCTTTGGCGATCTGGGGGCCCGTGCCATCGAGGCGTTCCAGAAGTATGCCGAAGAGGTCAGGGCGGGCCGGTTCCCCGACGCGGAACACAGCTACCACATGAAGCCGGGCGAACAGCAGCGACTCGAAGGACTCCTCGGTGGGAACAACCCCGCATAACGGCCGGACAAGCTCTGACGGACAACTTCGTAATGCCCGCGCGAGCCACTCTCCGCGTAGGTCGTGCGTCCTCGCACGACATCTTCGGCGAGCGGGGACGCTCGCCCTACGAGGAGCGCCCGGCGCCGGGTGCTGACTGCGGGACTTCTCTGTCAAACCTCTTCGGAGCCCCCCTGCCGCTGGGCGAACCTCAAGCCCGCCTCAACCTTTGTTGCGCTCCGGGATGGGCAGACCCAGCTCGGTGAGGACCTTTTTCATATCCTCCCAGACATACCGGCGGTTCTGCTCGCTGTAGTTCCGCAGCAGGTAGGCGGGATGGAACGTGGCCATGAGCTTGACGGGCGGACGGCCGAGACCGGTGTGATACTCGTGGAACTGGCCTCGGAGTTGGCCGATCGGGCGGACCGTATTCAGCAGGGTCTTGGCCGCATGGCCCCCCAGGGCCACGAGAATGTCCGGCTGGATGGCCTCGATCTGCCTTTGCAGATACGGCAGGCAGTGGATGATCTCCTCCGGGCGGGGGTCACGGTTCTCCGGCGGCCGGCACTTCAGGATGTTGCCGATGAAGACTTCTTCCCGCTTGAGTCCGCAGGCGGCGATGATCTTATCCAAGAGCTGGCCCGCCCGGCCCACAAACGGCCGACCCTGCGTATCTTCATCCGCACCCGGCGCCTCGCCCACGAACATGATCCGCGCCCGCGGATGTCCTTCGCCGGGCACCGGGTTCTTTCGGGTGGAGCCCAGTTCGCACTGGCGGCACTGTCCCACCTCCGCGGCCACCGCTGCCAATTCCCGGCCCGCCTCTTCCACCGAGTGCGCCGGGCCGGGAGCCGCCGCGACTCGGGGCCCGGCGTCGTGTGCCGGCGGAGTCGGCGCGCCGGAGGGAGCCGGGCGCGATGGACTCTCGGGAGAACTGTTCGCCGTCGGGGACTGCCCGACAGCGGGGCCAGCCATCGGTGCTGAGGCCGCCTTGCCCCGGATCGTGAAGCCTGCAAAGAAGCCTTCCATTTCCAGGTGCTGCCGAACCACCTTGTTCACATCCACATCCGCCATGCAAGATATTATAGACACCGCCGACAATCCATGCAAGCGGCAGATCGTCTCCCGCCAGGGCGAACGCAAAGTCCGGAGAGTGAGTACCTGGACGTCGTCAACGGGTGGCAGCGGCAAGGCCGCAGGCTCTGCGCAGGCCTTGCCGATGGCGACGGGCGAAACCATCGGCAAGCTCCGAAGACTCCGCTTGCCGCTGCCACCCATACAACAAACGACTTTGCGTTTGCCCTGCGTCCCCCGCAAGGCAATCGCACGTAGGCAAGGTTAGCGTTGAATGATCTGCGCGGAACACCCGGCTTGTGGGGCGCGGCCGTTCGGAGTTCCGCGTTTACGCAGGTCGAGACAGTCCTGCCTTCCACGTCGACAAGGTCTTGAGCCGCTGCGCGGTCCGGACCCGCCTGAAGACGGAACTCCAAACGGCTCCAGCGCCGAACATGCAATTGCCCTGTCGTCTCCCGCAATCGGCGCGTGCGACTACGCCTGTAGGGGCCGACAGCACTGGGCCGAGGGTCCTGGTTCGTAGTGTGCTCGTAAGAGCATATGAGTACTGCGTTTCGGAAGTCCTGCGGCTAACGAGAGAAGATCGCTTCGTCGCCGCGCTCCTCGCAGTGACATAGCTGACGGCTGTATGTCATTGCGAGCGAGGCTGGCCGAGCGCGGCAATCTATCCCTACCGTCTCGGCACTTGGGAAACGCAGTACGAGAAACGTGAAGCCGGAAGTGGCGCCGCATCTTCCATTTTATGCTCTTACGAGCACACTACGAACCGGCAGGCGGTCACAGCGCCCGCAGGTAGAGGTCCTTGAACTGCACCAGCATGGGCGGGCCTTCGTGGACCTGGAGGGCGAGCTTGCCGCGCTCGATCCGCTTCGGGTCGTTGTCGTCGAGCTCGCACATGGTGACGCCGTTGATCTTCAGAACGATGCGGCCGCCCTGGGCCGTCATAATGTACTGGTTCCACTGGCCCGGTTTGACCGCCTTGAGAAGGTCCGCGGGGTCGCCGGTGCTGCCGACGACGGTCGGCTTGCCGGTCTCGTCCACGCGGGTCTTCTGGCCGCGTTCGGCGAGGATGCCGCGGCGGGTGTATTCCATGATGACGCCGGTCCAGCGGCCGTCGGCGCTGAAGTCCGCCTGCCAGCCGATCAGCGGTTCTTTCTCCATGCCCGTACGCTCCAGGCTGCGGAAGTAGACGCCGGAGTTGCCGTTCTCCAAGCGGAACTGGAAGTGCAATTCGAAATCGCGGGGCTCGCCGCCGGTCCAGATCAGGAAGTTGTTCTCGCAGATCCGGCAGTCGGGCGTCGTCCGGCCGGTAATGACGCCGTCTTTCGCCGACCAGATGTCGGGATTCCCCCGCCAGCCGGAGAGGTCCTTGCCGTTGAAGAGACTCCGGAAGCCCGGCCCCGGCCCGGCGCTGACCTTCGCGCTCGGCGTCGTGTCCGCCGGCAGATCGCCCAGCGCGAACTGCACGCCGGCCAGGATATGCTGCAGGATCGCGGGATCCCAGTAGAGATGATGGTTGTGCGCGAAGGAGGTGTAGAACACGCGGCCCCTGCCGTAGTCGCGAATCCAGCTCAGCGGGTAGTCCGTCTCGCCTTCCCGGATGCCCTTGGCGGTCCGGGTCGCCTCGTCCGACATGTCGATGCTGACCAGCACGCGCAGGTTCTCCCGCGGCGGATAGGAGAACTTCGTGCGGTACAATTCGTCGTTGGCCTTGAAGCCCTGTCCCTGAAACGCCGCGTTGAGCGGGTGCCCGGGGTCGTCGATCTTCACGGCCCACGTCCCCTCGGCGACCCAGGGATGCCCGTCAAAGAACCCGCCCAGCAGGGCCGCCCCTTCCGGCCACTTCGCGAGACCGACCGTCGCCCCGTGAATACCGACCAGCCCCCTGCCGCTGCCGACGAAATCCAGGATCGCCTTTTGAGCCTGGGGACTGAAATCGAGTTGGCTGCTGTTGTTCAGGCAAATCGCGTCGAACTGCCGGAGATTAGCCGCCTCGAAGGCGGACATATCCGTGCTGTGGACGACTTCATACGCGCCGGTTTTGGCCCCCATGACCTCCAGGGCCTTGGCACCGTAAGGAATCGCGGTGTGAACGTAGCCTTTGGTCAGATTGAAGACGAGCATCTTGCGCGGCTTGGCCGGCACGGCCGGGGCTTTGGCCGGCGCCGCCGCCTCGATCTTCCGCGCCTCCTCGGGGGAGACAGCTCTTACTCTCTCATCCAACGCAGCCGAGTACATGAACACAGACAATCCGATCAAAACTCCGCTCTGAAGCAACATGGTTCCTTTCTCCCATTCCTGATCACGACTCCCTTGATGCCGACGGGGTACGCCACATACCCATCACGATGTTGTTCGATGATGATCGTGATCTGCTTCATGGAGCACGCTCAGTCCATACAATCCCGCACGGCCTGCAGGGGTTCGGGCGTCAGTCTCGGATAGTTCTCCAGCAACTGGGTCTCGGTCCAACCTTGCGCCAGCCGCTCGATAATGAACTCCACCGAGATCCGCGTGCCCTTGATGGTCGGCTTGCCACCGAGAACCGCGGGATCGGCAACGATGTAGTCCTTCCAACTCATAGGCGAATTGTACCGAATTCAAAGCGGCCTGTAAACCCCGACCGCCGGTGCCGGCCGAGAACCTCGCGGACCGCGCTTGACAGGCTGGCGAGTCGGGCCTATCCTAGAGATGTATGTACATGCATGCAGGAAAAGGTGGTGCTTATGGCAACGAGAACAATCAGCATCGATCTGGAAGCTTATGATCGACTCAAGGCCGTGCAAAAGGAAGCCGAGTCGTTCAGTCAGGTTATCAAACGGGTAGTGAAAGAACCGATGGATGTGCCGCGGTTCCTAAAGGAAATCGGCGAACACCCGCTCAGCGAGGAAGCCGCCGCCGCGGTTGAAACGCAGATCAGAAGACGGCGACGCCCATCCGCCCGGAGGCGGTGATGGCGTGCCTGGACACGACCATCTTGATCGATCTGGGCAGGAGAACCTCTCCGCGAAAAGAGCAGGCGATCCGGAAAATCGCGGAATTGACGGCACAGGGGCAGACGATCGTTACCACTCGCTTCAACGTTGCCGAACTCTACGTCGGCATGTCGCGATCTGGCCACCCCGAGGAGGACGAGAAAGCCGTCCAGACTCTATTGAGTAGATTCGAGATTCTGGAGTTCACTGATGCGGCGGCACGGCTCTTCGCCTTCAGCACTCGCTTTCTTCAACAGATCGGCAAACCCGCCGGCACCATGGACGTGTTGATCGCCGCTACAGCCATGGCGTACGGCCATACGCTAATCACGCGGAATACTCAACACTTCAGGCACATTCCCCTCTTGGCGGTGGAGGAATACTGACTGAAGCGATCAGCGTTCACGCGGCGTAGTGGCGGGCCACTTTGCGGATGGCTTCGGCGACGCCGGCGATGTACTCCTCGGTCATGCCTTCGTGGATCGGCACGCGGATGCCGGTCTTGAGGATCGCCTCAACCTCGGGCGTCTGGTGTTTCGTGTAGTCCATCGTGGTCAGGCCCATTTCCCGCACGGGCCACCGGCCGGCGAAGAAGCCATGCTGCTGGAACACCGGCTCGCGATGCAGCGGCACCGCGATATAGCCGGCGGAGCACGGCACGCCTTCGGCCGCCAGCGCCTTGACGAACTGCGCGCGGTCACAACGGAACGCCTGGGGCTGAATCCGGAAGAAGTAGAACCAGTAGACGCAGCGGTCTTCGGGATGCACCTGGTGCGGCGTCACGCCGGGCACGCCGGTGATTCTCTCGGTCAACAGGTTGCCGAGCCGGGCGCGCTTGCTCGCAATGGCTTCGAGCCGCGTCAGTTGCCCCGCGACCATCGCCGCCTGCGGCTCGCTCATGCGGTAGTTGGTCGAGAACGCCTGGAACCCGCCGCCCTTGACACGGTCGAACCCCTTGTCGCCGTACTTCTGCAGAAGCGGGCCGAAGCGCTCGTCGCTCGAGCCGACGACGCCGCCGTCGCCGCAGGTGATGTGCTTGGTGTTCTGTAGGGAAAAGCACGTCATATGACCGATGGTACCGATGGGCTGCCCGCGGTACTTCGCGCCCCAGGCCTGGCAGGAATCCTCGATCAGCACCAGCTTGTGTTTGTCGGCGATGGCCTTCAGGGCACGCAGGTCGCACGGGTTGCCGCAGAGGTGCACCGCGATGATGGCCTTCGTTTTGGGCGTGATGCGGCGTTCCACGTCTGCCGGATCAAGGTTGTACGTGCCGGCGCCCAGGTCCGCAAAGACCGGCACGGCCTGCTGGTAGAGCACTCCAATCACCGTGCCGATATCCGTGATCGGCGAAGTGATGACTTCATCGCCCGGACCGATGCCCGCCGCCAGCACGGCGATGTGCAGCGCCGCGGTGCCGGACGAGCAGGACTGGGCGTACTTCACCGGACAGACTTCCTGGAACCGCTCCAGCATCAGCGCCGTCTGCGGGCCTTTCCAGTAAAACAGGCCCTCCTGCTGGAGCATGGCGTTCAGCCGTTCGCGCTCGGGCTCGCCCCAGCGGAGGCCGAGGGGACACGCTTGCTTGACGGCTTTCGCACCCCCTTCGAGCGCCAACTTGGCGGCGGGCTCGGCGGCGGCCGACGGCGCCGCGTCGAGGTTCGCCGCGAGGACCGCGGCCGACGACGTGGCGAGAAACTCCCGGCGGGACACGGCGATGACAGGCCGGGGCGATGGGGTGGGACGGTCATGGCTCATAGTCATCTCCTGCATGGCTGAGAGCCTCCCACAGAATGAAGACTACTTCCCTGTCACTGCGAGCGAAGCGAGGCAATCTCCCGCCCGCAGGATTGAGATTGCTTCGTCGCTGCGCTCCTCGCAATGACATATGCAAGTTCATTCTGTTAGAGGCATTAACGGTCTTTCGCGAGCAATCGCCGCGCGTTGGCGCCGCGGATCGCTCCCAGTTGTTCATCGCTCAAGGGCGATTCCTGTAGTTTCAGCAAGGCCGACTCGAAGTAAAACAGCGGCGCATGGGAGCCGAACAGCACGCGGCTCACCGGCGTCTGGGCCAGGAGATTGGCGACGCCGCCGACGCCTTCCAACATGGCGATCTCGACGTACACCTCGCCGGCCGCGAGCAAATCGGCCAGCGCTTTACCCCGGAGGAAACGCTGGGAGTTCAACAGCACGAGCCGCAGACCAGGCGTTCGTTTCAGCAGGCCCGACAGCCCCGTGACACTCGTCGGCTCGACGCGCAGCAAAGGATGCATGGTCCGCTCGTCTTCCATGATCAGCGCCAGTTGCACGAGCAAACCGCGCTCGGCCGCCAACTGCAGCAGTCTCGCAAAGTCGGAGTCGTCGCATGTGTAGCCGTGATAGTTCGGGTGCAGCCGGATCCCCGGCATACGGTGCTCTTCGACGCAACGACGCAGATCGTCCTGCCAGTCGGGCAGCTTCGGATTGACCGAGCCGAACGGCACGAGCAGCCCGTCGCCGTGACGGCGGCACTCGTCCGCCAGCCGCGTATTGACCGCGGCCATGTCTCGGTGCAGGAGAGCGTCCAAACTGCCGACCCACGCCTGCGCCACGCCGTAGCGACGCAGCTTGGCCACCAGGTCGGCCGTGTCCTCGCCCGGCAGGCGGCGCAGCGGCCAGCGCGAGAGATAGACGTTGACGTCGATCAGTCCCTCCGCCGCGGCCGCGGCGGCCGGCCCAGCGTGCACGGCGGCCAGCGTCCCGACACCGGTGGCGGCGACCATCTGGAGGAACCCGCGACGGTCAAGGGCAGCGATGGATTGTCCGCCTGTAACAGAGGGTGTTTGACAGGCCGGCTCCTCGCTTGTAGTGTGCTCGTAAGAGCATAGGAAGCGTGTCGCGGACGTCCCGTCCGCGCTTCGAAGGCGAGACGCCTTCGACACGGCGCGGGCAAGATGCCCGCGACACGAACGCCTTGCGGCGTCACTACGAACGATGCCTACCGGCCTTGAGGCTGCCACCCGTCTGCCACTGAACATCGTCGCACACGACTGTTCGCCTGTCATAGTCTGATCCCTTTCTCGCGCAGGATGGGCTGGAGGATTCGTTTGGCGTTTCCGGCGAGAATGAGACGCTTGGCCGCCGTCGGGATGTCCGCGCCCAGGACCTTTGCCAGTTGCGAGGCGAAGCTGCGTCCGCCGGCGTCGCTGGCGTAGAGGACCCGTTCGGCGCCCAACTCGCGGACGGCCATCTCGGTGAAGCCCGCCGTGGGATCGCTGCCGCACAACTCGGCATAGACGTGCGGGTATGGGCGGATCGCGCGGATGCCGCCTTCCCATTCGCCGCCGGTGTGAGCGCAGATGATCGTCGCGTGCGGATGGCGCGCGGCGAGTTGGGCCATATCCTCCGGCATGGATTCGCCCGGGAGGTTGCCGGTGATCTTCAGCCAGGTGTGCTGGAGCACGGGTACTTTCAGCTCCGTGGCGCGTGCGACGATCGGGTCGAGGGTCGGCTCGTGGCAGCGCTGCGCGACCCAGAGTTTCACGCCCACCATGGGGCCGTCCCGCACACAGCGGTTGAGCTCGTCCAGACTGGCCTGCGTGTGCCGGGGATTGACGTAGACAAAGCCAAACGCGCGGTCCGGAAAGTGTCGCAGCGCCCGCAGGACTTCGTCGTTCTCGCGGCGGACCACCTCGGGCGACGGATCATAAGTGAAGCTCATGCCCATGAACACGCACAGCTTCGCGATGCCCAGCCGATCGGCATATTCGAGCAGCTTGCCCAGGCGCGCCTCCGGGGTATCCCCGGGCACCCCGGACAGGTGCGTGTGCACGTCCCAGATCTCGAATTCTGGTTTTGCCATCCTCAATCACGACTTCTCATAGGCCGCCAGAAAGTCCTCACGGCTGGGGCATGGCTACACCGTGGTCTCCGCCACAAACGCTTCCAGCACCGGACCGTCTTCACCATCCAGCACGTCCGGCCCAACCGTCTCGATATGGAATCTGAGGGCGGACTGTACATCCTTGAGAGCCTCTTCGTACGTGTCCCCCTCACCGACAACGACTCCTTTGACACCGACCGGGTACGCCACATAGCCATCGGGGTGTTTTTCGATGATGATCTTGATCTGCCTCATAATCAATCATCCTTATTTCAATCCAAGGGCACGAGCCAGATGTTGCGGAAGGCGACTTCGTTGCCGTGGTCCTGCAAGAGGATCGGGCGGGGCTGCGGGCCTTCCGGCCGGCCGGCGCCGGTCTTGTTCGGGATCTCGACGTTGTCGTGAATCAGCACGCCGTTGTGGAAGACCGTGATCCGGGCGTTCTGCTTCTTGACGGGCTTGCCGCCTTCGTCGGCGAAGCGGGCCGCCCGGAAGAGGATGTCATACGTCTGCCACTCGCCCGGCTTCTTGCAGACGTTCTGGTCCGGGGCTCTGAACGTGTAGATGCTGCCGCACTCATTGTTCTTGGGCGGCAAGCCGTACGAGTCGAGGATCTGCAGCTCGTAGCGCTGCTGGATGTAGATGCCGCTGTTGCCGCGGCCCTGGCCCTTGACCTCCGGCGGCATCTGCGGCGTCTTGAACTCCGCGTGCAGGATGAAATCCTCGACGTTGCGCTTGGTCGTGATGCTGCCGCTCTTGGGAACGATCTGCATGGCGCCGTCGTCGGTGATCTTCCAGGCGACCGCACCGCCCTTGGGACCTTCCCACTGGGAAAAGTCCTTGCCGTCGAACAGGACGATCGCCCCCTCCGGGCGGGCGGACTTGACCGTCACCTGGGGCGGGTTGGCGTAGTCGTTCCAGATCCGCTCGATCTCGGCCACGTCGGGCTTGCCGTCGTGCACGAACCAGCGATAGCGGAACACGTGGTCCTCGCCCGGCTTCATCTCCCAGCGGCCCGCCTGCGACGGACAGAAGTTGAAGAAGATGTGCTCGTTCGCTCCGGGCCACAGCCGCATCGGCTCGGGATGCTGGAAGTTCTTCGGATGGCTGTAGAACGTGACACCTTCCGTCTGACCGTCGATCGTCCCGTAGTTGTCGCACCAGCGGGCCCGCGTGCCGTGGCCGTCCTTGCGGGTCTTGCCTTCGCTGGTCAGGTAATCGCAATTCGCGCCCTTCCACTGGCGGGTCGCCCGGAACCCGAAGCCGCCGTAACGGTACTCCTCCTGAATCAGCGGTTGATCCGCCACACACCGTTGCGTGGACTGGAAATCGACGAGCCAGTAGCCCTTCTGCGATCCGCCCACGTTGTAGACGCGCACGTCCCAGACTTCCTTGAGGATGGTCTGCTCGCCCTTGGAGGTCTTGAAGGCGACGTGGTCCTGCTCGGCCTGGAAGCCGCCGTAGACCGCGCCGGTGGTCGCGGACAGGTACTTCGAGAACCGCACGGTCCCGGTGGCATCGCCGACATTCCAGAAATCGACCTTCTTGCCCTCGTAGCTCGTGAGGGTCCAGGGCATCCAGATGCCCAGGTGGTGCAGGTGGTCCGGCGGGTTGATGTCGGTCAGCACCGTGCCCCTGGGCGACCACAAGGGGTGGATGAACGCACTGTGGTCATACAGCGGCAGCTTGGCGTCCGGGACCTTGGCCACGCCCTTCGGGGCCGGCCACATCGCGTGGTGATATTGCATCACCTTGGCGTCCCCGACGCTGACCACGAGGTTCTTCTCGTCCTTGACGGCCTTGACCTGCCGGTCGGTCCGAGCCTCGCCCGCCACCAGCTCATAGGTCCGCTTCTGCCCGGCGGGCAAGGTGCCCGAGAGAATCCAATGCAGCCGGGGCGTCGGGCCCGGCTCGACCTGCGCCGGCACCGTCACCCGGCTCGATCCCCGAACCTCCTGCAGGGACAGCGCCTGCCCCGCCACCGCCTGCGGCACCGACGCCAGCGGTACCGACACCGGCGTATCGATCCGCGCGTGGGCTCCCGCCTCCACCGTAATCGTCGCCAACGGCCCGGCGCACGCCGAGGCGCCACAGACCAGCAGGACCATCATTATCACCAGGGCCGACCCACGTGCCTTCATCGCGGTACTCCTTTTCTTCTGAACTACCTTGCACACTCCTCCTCCCCGCTACGACGAACGCGATTCTAACCGCCTCCCGCCGCGACAGCAAGCGCCAGGTTGCCCAGCCGGCGGGAGCAAAGCCAGCGGGTCCTGCCCTCGACCGGTGCCGACCCGGGCGTTTCTTCCCAGGGCAATCGCATGGGGCTGGCATACTGACGTGGCATGGGCTTGGGGTCCCAACGCATGATTGGGTTCCCGAACGCGATGAATCGCGTTTGGGGAACCCTTCCGCGTTGGGGGCCCCTTCCAGCCCATGAATCGTCGGCAGAGCCTGCTCTGTCACCCCTGCGAAGGCAGGGGCGGGGGATGCCCTTCACACGCGCAGGATTTTCGGTCCGGGGACGATATCTCTTTGCTTGACAAGAACCTATACGGATGATCCCCGAAGTCCTGGTCCGGCATCTTGGGCTTTGTGGCCTAACGCCTGCCGCACCAACCGGCGCCACTGAAGTTCGGGCCGCGAAGCGGACACACGAGGCTTCTCGCCAGTCTGATGGAGGCGGTGGTTCTGCGCCTACTCCCTCGGGGTGTTTCGGCTCTCCTCCGCGGCATCCAGCAGTGCGTGGCCGAGCTTCTTTGCCTGAGCCGGAGTCACCAGAAAGCTTACCTCGTCGCCCCTGAACAGGCGTCGACGCTCCGTCGGCGCGGGCTCGGAGAGGCTAATCCTGATATCGTCGTCAAATCCTTCTTCCCGATTCAACTCAGAAAACTCGATACCGATCCGGATGTTGTTCTCCGGAACTTCTATGATCGTTTCCATCTATACCTCTGTTATTGTCTTTCACCTTCTTGATCGCAGAACGCTCGGCTTCAGCAGCGCCGCACCTGGGCGGCGTCCGCTGCAAGCCGTTGTCAGGCCGCCGAGGTGGCGTGCTGTGACGGACGATGTCTGAAGACGTACATCGCCCAGCCCAGGGTGTCTCGCCCCCAGCGAAGGTACATAGCCTTGTCCTTGGCCACTCGCGCCACGAGTTCGGGCAGATCCGGATCGTCCGGGTGACAGCGGGCGTACTCGGCCGCCGCATACCATTGCAGACCTTCGTAGTTGTCCCAGTCATCCTGGCTGCTCACGAACGTGTGCACCAGCTCGAGCCCCCGTGGCTCACCGGCCTGTGCGTTGCCAACATGTGACCCGAAGCTGTCTGGGCCGGCCCCCAATGCCGCCAGGTACTCCTCCGCCGGCCGCTGACGCCAGTAGGGCTCCCCGACAATCACCCAGCCGCCGGGCGCGACCATGCCCGCCAGCGCATCGAGAGTCTCTGCGTGACCGCCGAACACCCAACTGGCGCCGATGCAGGCGGCCACCGTCAACCTGTGCGGCTCTTGCGGCCTGAAGTCGGAGCCGTTCATCTGACGGAAGACGACCTCTGCCCCCGGCGCTCGCCTCTGCAACTGCCTCTGTGCGTCGGCGATGCAGAACGGGGAAATGTCAATCCCGATTCCACGGATGCCGTAGGCTTCCGCCAGGCGAATCAGGAACTCACCTTTCCCACAGGCGATGTCGGCCACGCGCGCTTCCCTGGGAAGCCGCAAGAGACCGACCAGTCGCGCCAGCTTGTCGTTGCTCGTGGGATTACACACCACGTGTTCGCGGTGGATGATGTCGTAGAATTTCCACGTGTCCATGCTTCTCCATCCTTTGACGGCCTAACAATGTCTATATGGTCTCTTCACAAGACCTTTGGATCGCGGGATCGCGCCATAAGCCCCCACCCGGAAGGCCGAGGGCCATCTGAACGATTCATTATTACTCCGCAGAATCAATATTCAAGACCCGACCCCACTCCGCTTCTCTCACCTCGCGCCAGCGTGAGGAGCATCACGGGAAGAACAGGAGGGCTCCGCCTTCCTCATTTTGCTCGATGCTCGATCACCTGTCGCTTGCCTCTTGCCTCTTGCCACGTGCTGGCCCCGGTTCTATAATGATGTCCATCGGGACTCGGAAGTGGAGGATGTTGCCCGTATGAAGAAGCGTTCAGGAAAGAAAAGAGAGCTCAGCACAAGAGAGCAGCCACCGGTGGCACAAATCGGTGGGTCGGAGTACGGGCACCTGCTGACAGACATCAAAGACCGCGTCCGCGCTGCGCAGTATGAGGCGCTCCGCGCCGTCAACAAAGAGCTCGTGGCTCTCTATTGGGACCTCGGACGCCTCATCGTGGAACGGCAAGGCGAGCAGAAATGGGGCAAGGCCATCGTGGAAAACCTGGCCGCTGATCTGCAGGTAGAATTCCCGGGCCTCCTGGGTTTCTCCGCACAGAATCTCTGGTATATGCGCCAATTCTAGAGACTGTAGCAACGTTACAGAGCACAATCACCCGGTTTCGCGACGCTGTTGATGGAGGGTGGCCGTGGTTTGGTGACGCGCGGGAGCCCGCAGGTCATGCTGCATATCCAGGGCAATACGGCAACGGATGGTTTGCTGGGTCCGAACTCGATACACCGTCTTTTGCATCTTGCGGTGACGGCGGTTGCCGCGTTCGACGGCGTTCGAAGTGGCCGGTAGCAGCGAGTCATCCAAGAACGTCAAAGCCTTCTCCACGTTGGGCGAGAAGA
>VGYL01000048.1 GCA_016872975.1 Planctomycetota bacterium | reverse complement strand
GGGGACATTCTACTTTTCCTTCCCCGGAAGGGAAAAGTAGAATGTCCCCTTTTCCGGCGGTGGTCTGGGCCGTGCCGGGACGCCCGCGCAGAAACGGTCATGTACCCAGTTTTTAACCGGGCCGAATTTTCTATTGAACCGGGGCTCGGAATCGGGTATAAGGAGGCGGTTTGATGCCCGGTACGGAGATGGTCTGTGGCAATCCCGGCCGGATAGGGGACCCCAGACGGCGATGGTTCACGTTTGGGCAGGGTTCCCCGGTGTGAGATTTCGCGCTGGGGGCCCCGGACCCGCAAGGATTGGTGGCCGCTACGGAGTCGTCGGCTATGAAGCGCTATACGGGACAGAAAGCGCTGTATGAGGCAATAAGCCGCTCTCGAGCGAAAGCTAAGCGTGGCAGTATTTTGGAGCGATTACGGCCGGAGACGAACGGCCGGGAAACGGTGGCGCCCCCGGAGGAGCCGCCGCCGGTCGAGGCCCCTGTCGAGGCGCCGCGACCGCCCGCGGAGAAACCGCGGGAGCCGGCGATCGTCAGGGAAAGCGCCAGGTTGAGGCGGTTTGCGACGGTAGAAAAGGCCGAGGCGCCGGCGGAGAAGGAAAAGCCGGCCCCGCCGATCAAGTCGCGTGTGGTGGAGAAGGTTGACCCACCGCCGCCGGAACCGGGACCGGTCCGGACGTGGTGGCGGCTGAAGCCCCTGCAACTCAACGACGGCCGGGTCGAGGTTTCGGTGCCGTACCATGTGGGTGTTGCGGTGGCCTTGGCGGTGATTCTGGTGGTTCTGGCTGCCTTTCGGATCGGGCAGAAGTATCCCGGCGCCAGGCAGGTCGCCTTGGCGTCCAAGGCACCAGTGCGGGCGGCGGCCCAAAACGCTGCGACGGAGACGACCTCCGGGCAGCCCAATGCAGCCACGGCCGCCGCACGTGGCACGGAGCCGGCGCCGAGAGAGCCCGATCACTGGATCGTCCTGGCACGGCACGCCAGCGAAGCCGATCTGCTCGAGGTGGTGAAGCATTTTGCCAAGGGCGGCGTCGAATTGAGCGTCTATTCGTTGAGCGCGACCCGCCAGTGGTTCCAGGAAAACGGGTTGAATACCGCCAATCTGCCGAGCGGCGACGGGTATCTGTTGGCCACACGATACCTTTACAGCAATCCGGATCGGCCGGGCACCGATGGATACGAGGTCAAGCAGAAGATCGTCGAGTTGGGCAAGACGTACAAGGCGCCTCCGGGCCGGGAGACGTTCGCCGCGAGGCGTTTTGCCGATGCGTATGGGATGAAGGTCACGAAATAGCAGGAGAGAGCTGAATGTCAATCGATCGTTCACTGAGGTTGAAGGACGCGCTGGTCCGGCATCGCAATGTGCTGACCCGGGCCGAGCGGATCGACGTTTTGAAGGACGAAGAACGCTGGAACGAAGGGGATCCCGTAACGGGTCTGCCGAAGGTGGCGCATCGCAAGAGCGCGGCCGGCAAGAAGGCCAAAGCCGAAGCCGAAGCCGCGACGCCCGGAGCCGCGGCCCCTGGTGCAGCGGAAGCCCCCGCGGCGCCGGCGGCTGGCGCCAAGGCCCCGGCCGGCGCGGCCAAAGCACCTGCCAAGGGTGCTGGAAAAGCCTGAGCGGCGCCCCTCTCACCGGCAGGGCAGCTTGGACGACCGGTGGTGGGCATCGTGTTTATTGCAGACAAGGAACATGCCGAACGAGAGTCCGGCATGTTTTCTTTTGGTGTTGGGGAGCACAATCATGATCGGCGTCCAATCGATTCGCGGTGCGATGAGCCTTCTGGCTGCTCTTGTAGCCTCTTTGGCAGCGGCGGGGTGGGGCGACCTGCCAAGAGTATGGCCGGGTGAAGAGTGGGACACGGCGGCGCCGGAGCAGGTCGGAATGGACGCCTCGGTATTGGACAAGGCGAAGGACTGCGCCCTGACCGGCGACGGTTCGGGCCTGATCACCCGGCACGGAAGGGTCGTCTTGCGCTGGGGCGATCAGAAGCAGACCTACGATCTGAAGTCTTCCACCAAGGCGATCGGGATGACGGCAGTAGGCCTGGCACTGATGGACGGCAAGTTCGAGAGTCTCCACGACCGGGCCTGCAAGTACCATCCGCAGTTGGGCCTCCCGCCCGAGGAGAACCGCGGCAAGGGACTGGATCAGATCACCCTGTTCCACTTGGCGGCACAGACCGCCGGCTTCGACAAGAACGGCGGCTATACGGGACTGCTCTTTGACCCGGGCACGAAGTGGTCGTATAGCGATGGTGGGCCGAACTGGCTGGCCGAGTGCGTCACCCTGGCCTATGGGCAGGACCTCCAGGACCTCATGTTCGAGCGGGTCTTTGCGCCGATCGGCATCCGGCGGGACGATCTGCGCTGGCGGGCGAACTCGTATCGGCCGAAGGAGATCGACGGCACAGCCCGCCGGGAGTTCGGCGCGGGCATTCACGCCAACGTCGATGCTATGGCGAGGATCGGTTACCTGTATCTTCGCCAAGGGGTCTGGCGGGATCAGCAGATTCTCCCCTCGTGGTTTGTCGACGCCGTCCGGGTCGTCCCTTACGGTCTGAGGGGCCTGCCCGTTCTGAAACAGGAAGACTACAGCAACTCCTCCGATCATTACGGCCTGCTCTGGTGGAACAACGCTGATGGCACCATGAAGAACGTGCCGCGTGATGCCTATTGGTCCTGGGGGCTCTACGACAGCCTGATCGTGGTCATCCCCTCGCTCGATACTGTCATCGCGCGGGCGGGCAAATCGGTGCGCGGGCCGCGCAGTCCGCACTATACACCGATCGAGCCCTTCATCGAGCCTGTAGCCCTGTCCGCCCAAGATCGAGGGCGGTGGCCCGGTGCGCCATATCCTGCCAGCGAGGTCATCCGGAGCGTCGAATGGGCGCCGGCCGGCACCATCGTCCGCCAGGCCAACGGCAGCGACAACTGGCCGATCACCTGGGCCGACGACGACAACCTCTATACGGCCTATGGCGACGGCTGGGGCTTCGAGCCGAAGACCGAGAAAAAACTCAGCCTGGGGTTTGCCAAGATCGTCGGGGACCCGGAGGGCTTCAAAGGCATCAACATCCGCAGCGCGACGGGCGAGGCCACGGGGGAGGGAGCCCGCGGCGCCAAGGCCAGCGGCATGCTCTGTGTGGACGGCGTCCTGTACCTGCTGGTGCGGAATCTCCGCAACTCTCAGGTCCTGTGGTCGAACGATCACGCCGTGACGTGGCAGCGCTGCGAGTGGAAGTTCGAAACAGGCTTCGGGGCGCCGACGTTCCTGAACTTCGGCAGGAACTACGCCGGCGCACGGGATCGCTATGTCTACATCTACTCGAACGACCACGACAGCGCCTACGAAGCGGCCGACCGCATGGTCATGGCCCGCGTGCCGAAGGACGCGATTCGCGACCGCAACGCCTACGAGTTCTTCAAGGGCCTCGATGCCCAAGGCCAACCGCTCTGGACGAAAGACATCCGCGACCGGGGGGCCGTCTTCGTGAATCCCGGCCGCTGCTATCGCTCCGGCATCAGTTATAACGCCGGCCTGCAGCGCTACCTCTGGTGCCAGATCCTCCCGGAAAGCACGGATAATCGCGGCCCGCGCTTCCAGGGCGGCTTCGGCATCTACGAGGCCCCGGAACCCTGGGGTCCCTGGCGGACGGTCTTCTACGCCGATCCCTGGGACGTCGGCCCCGGCGAGACCAGCAGCCTGCCCCCCAAATGGATGAGCCCGGACGGCCGGACCTGCCACCTGCTCTTTTCCGGTAACGACTATTTCTCCGTCCGGCGACTTCACCTGCCACCGGCGAATTGACAGGTTCCTCACGTTGCGTTACTGTACATGAAGGCGGTGAAAAACACCGCCTCAGTGCTTGAGCCATCACACGGAAACGTTATGGGCCCGAGTCGACTCGATATCTTGCGCGAGGGCGGGCAGGAGAGGTACTGTGATCAAGGAACTACGGTTTAAGAGCTTCAAATCGTGGAGAGATACCGGCCCACTCGCTCTGGCCCCACTCACAGGTCTTTTCGGGACAAACAGTTCGGGCAAGTCAAGCATTCTCCAACTGCTGCTCATGCTGAAGCAGACGGTCGAGTCCACGGATCGCAAGCGCGTTCTTCACACAGGGGATGATGTCTCGATCGTAGACCTCGGCACTTTCTCCAACTTGATCTATCGACACGATCTGTCTCTGCCGCTGGAAGTTGGTCTGGACTGGGATCTGCGCAGTCCATTGAGAATCAAGGATCCAGAGGAGAAAGGGGATACTACTCTCTTTGAGGTCAACGAACTGAAATTCCAGGTGCGAATCGATGGTAGTGGTACTCCTGAGACCCCGCCCTTCGTAAGAGACTTCTCGTATTCCTTTGGGCAGCAGACATTTGGCATGGCATTGAGAGGACAGGGAGGCAGGAAATACGAGTTGATCTCAAGAGGCTATCAACCCAAGAGGCAAGTTGGACGACCGTGGCCTCTTCCCGCGCCAGTCAAGTTCTACGGTTTTCCCGATGAAGTGAGTGGATACTTCCAGAACGTCGGATTCCTCTCCGAGGTGGTGCTCGAGCTTGAGGGTCTGTTCAGGCGGACAGCGTATCTCGGACCACTACGCGATTACCCCAAACGCATCTACACCTGGGCTGGGGACGAACCGTCGGACGTGGGTAGAAAGGGTGAACTTGCAGTCCCCGCCACTCTGGCTGCCCGTGCCAAGGGCCGATACATCTCTCCCGGTTACAAGAGACATCGCCAGACTCTTGAGAAGCGGCTTGCCTACTGGCTCAAGGAAATGGGGATCATTGAATCCTTCTCAATCCAACAGATTGGCCAAAACCGAAAGGACTATGAAGTCCTCGTCAGCAAGACCAAGCAAGCACCGGAAGTTCTGATTACCGATGTCGGGTTCGGGTTGTCACAGGTACTTCCTGTCGTCGTCATGTGCTACTACGTGGAGGAAGGGTCAGTTCTGCTCCTTGAGCAACCAGAGCTTCATCTTCATCCATTGGCACAGGCTTGGCTCGCGGATATCTTCATCGATGTGGTGAACAATCGAAACGTGCAGATCATTGTCGAGAGTCATAGCGAGCACTTTCTTCGACGACTGCAACGACGCATTGCGGAGGAGAAGATCGAGAACAACAGGACCGCCCTTTACTTCTGTCGTATTGAGAACTCGGCATCCAGGACGGAAAGACTCGACGTCAACATGTTTGGGGACATCACGAACTGGCCGAAAGACTTCTTCGGGGACGAAATGGGTGAATTGGTGGCCAAAACCGAGGCTGCTATGCAGCGCCAGACGGGGCCTGTCCTGTGAGGGCAGTCGTCGATACGAATGTGCCTGTGGTAGCGAATGGGAATTCCCCACAGGCATCGCAGAGATGTGTGCTGGCGTGCGCCATTCGCCTGCGCGAGTTGACGGCGGAGGGGAAGCTCGTGATGGACGACAAGCGGTTGATCCTGAAGGAGTATATGGCGAACCTCAGATCTGCAGGGCAGCCCGGAAACGGCGATGCTTTCCTGAAGTGGGTGTTGACCAACCACAGCAATCCAGCGAGGTGTGAGCTGGTTTCCATTACACCGGTCGGCAGTGGATTCACTGATTTTGCTGAGTTCCCGACGTCGCCAGCCCTCAAGAGCTTCCATGGCGATGATCGGAAGTTCATAGCCGTATCCATCGCGCACCCGGATCATCCCCGTATCTGGCAGGCGGTCGACACGGAGTGGTGGCAACTGCGGGATGAATTGAACAAAGCGGGTGTGTCAGTTGATTTTCTATGCCCTGAAGATATGCAAGGACTCACGGCTGGGTGATGAGTCCGTCTACCTACTGCTGCGGCGCCTTCTGGTAGATGCGGACATAGTCGATCTCGAAACGGGCGGGGAAGGGGGTTTGGCTCGGGTCGCCGCCGCTGGTGCCGCCGATGGCCAGGTTGAGCAGGATGTAATGGGGTTCGTGGAAGGGGTTGGCCTTGTCCGGCGTGCCGTTGATCGTTCGACTCAGGTCGATCGTGTTCAAGAGTTGGTCGTCCACATACAGCTTGATGCTGTCCTTGTCCCAATCCATGCGCCAGACGTGGAACTTGGAGGACCAGTCGGGGTCGCCGAATTCGGTGAGAGGCTTGCGCAGATCGTCCCAGACCGTTGCCCCCCGTCTTTGGCCGGCCCAGCAGGCGTTGGCCAGCAACATGCCGCGATAGTACTCCATGATGTCGATCTCGCCGCAGCCCGGCCACGGGCGGGCGGAGCCGAGGGTCCAGAAGGCCGGCCACAGGCCCGGACGCGTGTCGATCCGGCCGCGCATCTCGAACCGGCCGTACGTCCAGGCGTGCAAGCCGGTCGTCTTGAGGCATGACGAGGTATATTCCGCGTACTGCCGGCTGCGCCTCCAGTGGTTGCTGTTGGGATCGTAAGAGGGATTGGGTTGGCGCTCGCGGCGGGCTTCGATGACCAGCAGACCATCCCGGCAGATGGCATTATCGGACTGATACCACTGGAGTTCTTCATTGCGGACAAAGCCCCGCTCGTAGATCCAGTTGTTGGGATCCGGGGGACCATCCTTATTGAACTCATCCGCCCACACGAGCACATAGCCGTCCAAGGAGCCATGCTCCGTGGCGGTGCGGCCGGCCTCGGTCCCGGGCGGTTGTGCCAAGACCCCGCCGGCAGCGACCACAATGGCAGAGACAGCGATAGTGACGAGGCGGTGCTTTATCACCATGCTACCTCCCGCGGACGTTATGCCATCGGTTCGTACGAATCCGGCGTGTCCGTGCGCTGGGCGTCCAACGGCTCGGAATCTGTGGATGGCGAATCCGTCCCGTACGAGTCCGGCGCGGGGGTCTGGCCGGGATCCGGATCGCTCACGTCGGCGCTGTACTGGCCTTCCGTGGTTGGCTCACTCCCGCCATAGTAGGCATCGGCTTCGGACGATGCTCCATAGGAGGTCGTATCCGCGTCGGTTTCCGACATGGCGTCGTTCGTGACCTTGTTCACATCGTTGACGACTTCGTTGGCGCTGTCCTGGAATTCGCGCATGCCTCTCTTGAATTCGTTCAGGCTCTTGCCCAGGCTGCGGGCAACCTCGGGCAGACGCCGGCCGAAGATCAGAAGGGCAATGAAAAGGATGACGATCCACTCGCCGCCTCCCGGCATGCTGATAAAGCCGATGGGGTGCAGATATTCAGCCATATGGTAAACTCCATCCAACCTCTCGATTTACACCATGCGATGGGAGCACAACAGCCCCCGGCCCGGCGAGCCGGCAGACAAGCTCAACCGTCCCCGGACCCGTGCCGTGCCTATTATACTGTGCCGGGATCGGCGTTGGAAGCAGCAACCAAAAAAACCGCCGGGACGTTGACAACACGCGCTTTTTGGGGTAGATAGCGGGAAGAAGGGGAGCCGAGGGGAGAATTTTTTTCTCTCCTTCAGGCGCCGGTTGTCAACCATCCGGCAGGGGGGTACAATCCCGGTATGAGAACGACATGGCGAACGGTCTTTGTCCTGGCGGTGTGTGTGTTGGCGTGGAGTTGGTGGGCCGCGGCGGCAGAACCGAACGAACCGCGTGCACCGGCCCGCGCGCCGCGTGACGCGCAGGCGGCGATCATACCCACCACCGGCTTGATCGACGATGCGCTGTTGTATTCGATCCGGCGGCGTACGGAAATCGCGCTGAGCGGCGGGGCGGATTACCTCCTCTACGAGATCAGCACCTACGGCGGCCTGGTCGATGCGGCCGACGCCATCGCGAAGTACCTGATCCAGCAGGTCAGTCCGCGCGGGCATACGGTCGCGTACATCACCACGGAAGCGATTTCGGCCGGGGCCCTGCTCAGCGTCTCCTGCCGGGACATCATCATGCAGGAGCACACGACGATCGGGGACGCGGCCCCCATCGCCATGGGGAGCAGGCTGGAGGGGGTCGAGCGGGAGAAGGCCGAGAGCTTCGTGCGGGCGGCGTTTCAGCGGGCGGCCGAGGCCAACGGGTATCCGCCGCTGCTGCTGCGGGCCATGGTGACCATGCAGACCGAGGTCCACGCCGTGCGGAACCTCGATACGGGCGAATACGAGCTCTTCGAAGCCGGGAATCTGCCCCAGGACGCGAATGAATACGACGTGCAGGGGGCCAGACAGGTCGTCAGCGCCAACCAGTTGCTGACGTTGACGGCGTCACAGGCCCTGGAATACGGCGTGGCGCGGGCCATGGTGAGCGACCGGAACGGGGCCCTGGCCTTTCTGGAGAAACGCGACGGCGTGACCTTCACGGACGAGCCGCTGGTGCTCGAAACCACCTGGTCGGAACAAATGGTCAGTTGGCTCAACTCGCCCGCCGTCATGGCGGTGCTCGTCATGCTGGCCCTGCTGGGGGTCTATATCGAGTTCAGCACGCCGGGATTCGGTTTGGCGGGAATCGTGGCGGTGATCTGCCTGGCGATCATCGTGGGCAGCAAGTACCTGGTCGGTCTGGCCAACTGGATGGAAATCGCGGTCCTGTTCATCGGAATTCTGCTGTTGCTGATCGAGATCTTCGTGTTGCCCGGCTTCGGCGTGGCGGGGATCCTGGGAATCCTCGGAATCCTGCTCGGGCTGTTCGGCATGTTGCTCCGCACCCTGCCGGGCGAGCTGCCGTGGCCCCAGACGCCGTGGGACTGGCAGCGGCTCTCCTCCGGCGTGGTGTCGCTGGCGCTGGGGTTCACCGGTTTCCTGGTTGCGGCCTGGCTCCTGTCGCGCTTTCTGCCGAAGCTGCGTTTCGCGAGCGGGCTGGTGCTGGTGCCGGCGGTGCCGCCTTCCGAGCGGGGCGTCTCGCAGGTCAGTATGACGGCGCCGCCGCAGACGAGCGGTCTGGGGATTCGCGTCGGCGACGTGGGCGAGGTGGTCGCCAAGCTGCGTCCGGCCGGCAAGGCCCGCTTTGCCGACGCCGTCGTGGACGTGGTTGCCACCGGGGAATTCCTTGACAAGGGGGTGCGGGTCGAGATAATCGAGATAAAGGGCAGCCGGGTCGTGGTACGGAAATTGATGATGGATGATGGATAAGGGATAATGGATAACTGGAAGCGAGGGACTCCTGTTTCCTTCATCCATCATCGATCGTCAATAATCAATATCGATGGAAGTGCCGATGGATTGGTGGTTGTTGTTCGCTGTTTTCCTGTATGTGGTGTGCGCGGCGCTGATCGTGGCGGAGGTGTTCATTCCCAGCGGGGGTCTGCTGACGATCGGGGCGGTGAGCGCCCTGGTCGGTGGTATCGTGCTCTTCTTTCTCCACAGCCCCGTGGTGGGAGTCGTCGGCATCATCGTCGCCATGATCATGGTGCCGGCGCTGCTGGTCCTGGCGTATCGATTATTGCCGCGGACGCGCTTCGGCCGGCGGGTTCTGCTGGCGCCGCCGGAGCGGCAACGGGGTGAGGCGATTTCCGATGCCCCGGAATTGAGTACCCTGGTGGGCCGGGTGGGCCGGGTCCAGACAACGATGCGGCCCGTGGGCATGTGCGAGTTCGGGAGCTGGAAGGTGGAATGCGTCGCGGAAAGCGGGTATGTGCCGCGGGACAGACGGGTCAAGGTGATTCACGTTGATGGAACGCAGGTGACCGTGCGGGTCGTGGAAGAGGCTTAGAGAAAGGATCGAAGGATGTGGCAGATGGAACCGATGTTGTTGCAGCTCAGTCAGCAGGTGATTGTCGGGATCTTGATCGTTCTGGCGATCATCATCCTGGTCTTCGCGCTGATCATGCTGAAATTCGCGCGATTGTGGCTGCAGGCGTATTTTTCACGGGCGGATGTCCGGCTCTCCGAGCTGATCGGGATGTGGCTGCGGAAAGTGGACATGCGAACGATCGTCCTGAGCAAGATCACTGCCGTACAGGCCGGCCTGAAGCTGACGACGAACGATCTCGAAAGCCATTACCTGGCAGGGGGGCGGGTGCCCAACGTCGTGCGGGCGCTCATTGCGGCCGACCGCGCCAATATCGACCTGTCCTTCAAGACCGCCACCGCCATTGATCTGGCCGGACGCGATATCCTCGATGCCATCCAGACCAGCGTCAATCCCAAGGTCATTGACTGCCCCGATCCGAAGAAGGGCAAGGAGACCATTGACGCCGTGGCCCAGGACGGCATTCAGCTCAAGGCCAAGGCCCGCGTTACGGTCCGCACGAATATCAAGCGGCTGGTCGGAGGCGCCACGGAAGAGACGATCATCGCCCGCGTCGGCGAGGGAATCGTGACGACCATCGGCAGCTCGGTTACGTATAAGAATGTGCTGGAGAATCCGGACAAGATCTCCAAGGCCGTGCTGGAGAAAGGTCTGGACGCGGGCACGGCGTTCGAGATTCTCTCGATCGACATCGCCGACGTGGACGTGGGCGAGAACGTCGGCGCCCAGCTCCAGGCGGCCCAGGCGGAAGCCGATATGCGGCGGGCCAAGGCCGAGGCCGAGAAACGCCGCGCGATGGCCGTCGCCCGCGAACAGGAAATGCGGGCCTTGGTCGTCGAAAACGAGGCGAAGGTGCCGCTGGCGATCTCCGAGGCCTTCCGGTCGGGCAATCTGGGGATCATGGATTACTACCGGCTGCGGAATATCGGCGCCGACACGCAGATGCGCGAGTCGATTGCCAAACCCAAGAAGCCGGATCAGACATGATGCCGGCGGGATGGAGACAGATCCGTTGAGTGAATTTCTGGCACAGTTGGGTCCCCTGGCCCGGGGGTCGGATTTTGACGGCTGGGCCAATATCCTGTTCCTCGCCATCGTGGCGGTCTTCTGGCTGGTGGGCGGGCTGATCAAGGCGATGGGCGGGAAGAAGCAACAGCGAACGCCGCCCGCACCGGCCGACGCGGCCCAGGACCGACGGCGACCGGGGGAGACGTGGCAGGAACGCCTGATGCGCAAAGCCGAGGAATGGCAGCGGCGTCTGGAGGAAGAGGCCGCCGGTCAGGAAGCGCCGGAGCGGCGTCAGCCGACGCGCGAGCCTGCCACGCGACCTTCACCAGCCCCCGAGGGAAACGTCACTGTCCGTCGCGGTCGGCGGGGCGAATCGATCTTGGTCTACGAGAGACCGAAGCCGGAACCACCCACCCAGCGCGAGCAGCAAGCCGCTCAACAGCGCGCGGCACGACGCGCCGTGGCCGCCGCCGGACAGCACACGACCTTGCCCAAGCCCGAGTTGGTTCGTCGCGAGAGGTTTGAGCCGATGGTTTCCGGTCTGTCGCCTGTCATGGCGGAGCCGACCGAGACGCTCGATCCGGGCCGGGTGCAACTGAAGGCCCAGCGCGAATCTGCCGGTTTCGAGCCGGACGCCCTCATCGATTATAGCGATCCGGATGCCCTGAAGAAGGCTATCCTTCACTACGAGATCTTGGGCAAGCCTCTGGCCCTCCGCGAGGCTTCCGACGCGACACAGGTATTCTGACGCTGCTGGAATGACATGGCCGATACGGGCAGGGGGATATCCCCGCGGCAGACGTCGACCTCTGACCGCCCTGCCAGGCCGTGGTTATAGGACTATACCTCGGTGGCTCAGGCAGTCTGTTCTCTGTGCCTCTGCACAGCGGTAAGAAATGCGTCCAGCGGGTGCGGCGAGATCACGATCTTTCTCCCGTTCGTCTTGGTGATCAGGACCAGATCCTGACGATTTGTGGCGTAGGCCCGGAATTCGCCCAGCCCGCGGCTGCGGAACCGGCCGAACCAACCCAAGAAGCCCCCGGAACCGAATACCCGCCAGGCAAAGCCGATCTCGCCTGAATCCGTCGGCCGCACCTCCCGGATGCGCCGGTGCGGGATCACCAAGGGCGGCCCCAGACGGCGGACGACAATCCCATCGGGGCCGACCAGGTAACCCCGTGGCGCAAACCAGCCGACCATCCCGAAGATGCTTACGGACACGAGCGCCGCGACAAGCGCGAGCATGCGAGCCGCCTGATCCTCAGACGCCGCGCGGATCAGCAACACTTGCGCGACCACGATGAGTGCGAGCACCCCAACGGTCGTACCCCAGACAAAACGCGACCACCGGGCCGCAAACCGTACCGAGCCTTCCGACATCCAAGCCTCTCTGAACCAATTCCTTATGCGAGCGTGGACCGGCAAATCCGTATTGTACAGACGCCCGTGATGATTTGAACGCTCGGGCCCCGGAAAAGCAACCCCATTTCCAAGGTCTCATAAGATATGTTATGTTTCATTGGGCTCCCGGGGCCAGAATCCCCGTGCAAGGGGTGTGTTGGCGATATCTTGGCCCATTCTCAAGCGTGGGTCGCGGTCTGGCAGAGATTCTCCCACATCAGTCCCGTCGTATCGCACAGGCCGAGATTCTGCAGGACGATGGAGATGTTCGTGGCCGGGTCGAGTTCCGGCGTCGGCGGCCGCCCTTCGTGCGCTTCGACGCCATCCGCCTCGATCTGATGCTGGAGGTTGATCATCGAGGAGGCGAATTTGACCCGGTTGCTGTACAGCAAGGCCGTCCTGTAGTACAACTCCAGCGTCGTCACGTCATAGTCCCGGGGCGGCATGATGAGGTCGAGAGCCTCTTCTTTCTGACCCAAGTTGAACAGGCAGACCGCCAGCTTGGTGGTCGCACGGCCAAACGTCGGGTTGATTGCGAGAGCGGCTTCGAAGCATTCCGAGGCCTGCTGCATGCGACAGCCGTTCACGTGCAGGATTCCCAGCCGGTAATGGAGGTCGGGGTTGTGTGGCGCCTGGGCCAGGTGGTGTTGGTGGGCGGCCACCACGCTCTGTTCGAAGAGTTGGCCGTCCGGGGGCGCCGGCAGCAGATTGGCTTCCAACGCGGCCTTGAGAATCAGCTTGGCGGTCTCGGTGAACAGAAAGGAGCTGTTCGGCTGGATCGCCGCGGCCAGCGACAGGGTGTTCATCGCCTCGGCGGGCCGGCCGGCCAGCCGCTGCGCGGCGGCGAGGCCCGTATAGGCTTCCACGATCTTATCGTTGATCTCGATCGCCCGGTTGAACTGCTGGGCGGCAAGCTGGTCGGCGTGCATCTTCAGAAAACAGGTCCCCAGCCGGATCGTGGCCTCCAGGAAATCCGGACACAGTCGCAGGGCCCGCTGGTACAACGCAATCGCATCGCTGATGCCTCCCATCATGGCGATGATGTCGGCCTGTTTGGCGATCAGATCGGCCCGGTCGGGCTCGTCGGTCAGATGCACGTCGATCTGGTCGAGGGCCTCCTGAAGCTGCCCGGAGCAGACCAGCTCCTCGATGGAGTCATCCTGCATCACGAAGTTGTCCGGGTGGATCAGAATGGCGGTGTTGAACGTCTCGACGGCCCGGGCGTGCTGGCCGGTGGCGATGTAAAGGTGGCCCAGGGTCACCAGGGTCGAGATGTCGCCCGGATAGCGCTCCTTCATCGGCTCGTACTGGGCGATCGCGTCGTCCAGCCGGCCATCCTTGAAGTAGATGGCGCCCATCCGCTGGGCCGGCAGTTGGAGGTAGCTGTTGAACTTGATGCAATCCTGGTAGAACTCGAGGGCCTGGGCCTGATGGCCCAGACGCTCGAAACAGTGGCCGAGCAGATACAGCGCCAGGGTGTTGCTGGGCTGGCGCAGGTACACGGAGTTGAGCTCTTCGATCGCTTCCTTGAGATTGTTGTCATGCAACAGCAAGGCCGCCGCGGCCATGCGGCCGTAGCAACAGCCGGGATTCGCGAACAGATAGAGCCGGACCTGGTCGCGGGCCTCGCTGAATTTGCCGTAGCCCATCAGGGCGATCACGTGGTCCAGGTGCGGGTTGTCCGGCTCCTCGGCATTGGCCTGGGCCTCCCGCCATTCGTTGAGCCAGTGCCAAATCAAGCCGGGCGTGTCGATCGTAATCCCCCTGCCGAGAATCTCCAACAATCCGCACATCCCTCACTCCGGTATTCAAAGGACTCTTGCTACAGGACCCTGGGGGACTGACGAGGCACCGTCAATCGACCCTTGTCAATCCTCAGACGTATCGTCCAATTGACCGGAGGTGTTTACTTCGGTCCGGGCCGCCGGCGGGACCCCGGGCGCACTTGGTTCGGGTGGCATGGCGATTGTGTGTGCTGTAGGGTCTATTGGGGTTGTGAATCCGCGTTTATCGGTCGGTTCCGCCCCCGGAGGTCACAGCCGAGGGTCCGGCGCAGGGGAGGTGGACGGGTGGGAGTGCCGGTCGATCTCGCTGAGATACGCCATCGTCCGGTGCAGGCGGTCGGTCACGTGCTTGAGCTTGAGCATCGTGCGGATGCGGGTCAACAACTCGAGCTTGTTGATCGGCTTGCTGACAAAATCGTCCGTCCCGGAATCGATGCCGCGCTCGATGTCGCCGAATTCATTCAAGGCCGTCACCATGATGATGGGGATCGTGCTGGTCTGCGGGTCCTCCTTGAGCCGGCGGCACACCTCGAAGCCGCTCATCTTGGGCATCATGACGTCCAGAAGGATCAGATCGGGCTTTTCGCGGGCCACAAGTTCGAGGGCCTCCAGTCCATCCCGGGCGGCCTCGGTCCGGCACTCGATATCCTCCAGGTAAGCCTGAACCAACTCGAGGTTCTGTGGGTCGTCGTCCACGACCAGAATGACCGGCAGCTTCTGGGCATCATCCTTGCGTTGATCCATGTTACGACTCCATCATTCAGATTTCCCCTTGAATCACAGCCCCTGGCAGGGGATAATACGCCCGTATGGACGCCTGTTGATGGATTCTATGCAAGGAGTGGACCGTTGACAAGTATCATCGAAAGACGCCTGTCGTTGCATCAGTGCCTCGCCCGCAAGGAAGAGGAGAACCGGGCGCTGAAGTCCCAGAACCTGCAACTGCAAGCCCTCGCCAACCTGGGCTCGGCCACGTGCATGGTCGCGCACGAGATCAACAACCTGCTGACCCCGCTGGCCAGCTACGCGGCTTTGGCCGTGCAGAACCCCGCCGATCAGAAGCTGGCGGAAAAAGTCCTCGACAAGACCGTGCGGAACTGCCAACGCGCCTCGAAGATCATGCAGAGCATGCTGGCCCTGGCCAACGGGCAGAAACAGGACTGGGAGACCGTCTCCGTCAAGACCCTTTTCGAAGAGGTGTTTCTCTGCCTGTGCCGCGACTTCCGCAAGGACGGCATCACGGTGGAGACGCAGGCGGCCGACGATCTGCCGGTGCGGTGCGTTCCCGTGCAGATGCAACAGGTGCTGATGAACCTGGTGCTGAACGCCCGCGACGCGATGCTGCCCGGCGGCGGCATCCTGCGCGTCTCGGCCGTCGCGAACGCCGGGCATATCGACCTGAGCGTCAGCGACACCGGCGCCGGCATCACGCCGGAGAATCTGAAGAACATCTTTCGGCCGTTCTTCACCACCAAGGCCGCCGGAGCCCGCCCGTCCGGCGCGAGCTCCGGTTCCGGCGTCGGACTGGCGTTCTGCCGGCGGATCGTGGACGCCCACGGCGGGGAGATCACCGTGCAATCCCAGGTCGGCCAGGGGAGCACCTTCACAATCCGGCTGCCGCAGACGGCGGTGCCCGAATACCGATGAGCACGCAGGTCTACCAAAACCTCGCCCATGTCCTCGGACTGACCGCCCTGCTCGCCGCCTCCGCCTTTTTTTCCGGGTCGGAGACGGCCCTGTTCAACCTATCCCGCCGGCAGATCAAGCAACTGGGGGCTTCCCCCCACCGGGTGCACGCGCTGGTGGCACGGCTGCTCCGCCATCCCGGACACCTGCTCAACTGCCTGCTCCTGGGCAACATCACCGTGAACGTCCTGTACTACGCCTCTTCCAGCGTGCTCGTGCTGCACACCGGCCAGGCCTGGGGCTGGCCGGCAGGGACCGCCGTCGCGGGGGGCACCTTCCTGGCGCTCGTGCTGTTCGGGGAGATCCTGCCCAAGTCCGTGACCTATTCCGATTCCCGGTCGCTGGCCGTCCTCGTGGCCGTGCCGGTCTTTCTCGCCGTGCAGGTGCTCGGACCGATCGCCCTGGTGTTTCGCGTCCTGTTGCTGGAGCCGATCCTGCGAATGCTTTCCGGCGGCGCCCGCGCGCCCGAGACGATCACCCTGGCGGAGTTCCGCTCACTGGTCAATCTCAGCCGCCAGCGGGGCCTGATCAGCGCCAGCGAGAACAAGCTGCTGGGCGAGGTGGTCGAGTTGGGTCTGCTGAAGGTCCGCCATGTCATGCAGCCCCGCGTGGATATGGCGGTGTGTGAGGTGACCGAGCCGGCGGCCGCGGTGCGCGAGCGGATGCAACGAAACCACCTGACCAAGATGCCCGTCTACGTGAAGAAGCCCGACAGCATCATCGGGATGGTGCATCTGCGGCAGTTGCTCCTGCGGCCCGAG
>VGYL01000047.1 GCA_016872975.1 Planctomycetota bacterium | reverse complement strand
GCCTGGGCGATCCGAAGATCGGGCCGGGCATCTTCACGATCATCCAGGCCAGCCAGGGATTCCTCTCGCCGGGGATTCTCGCCGTCTTTGCGTTCGGACTGGCGGTGCGGAAAGCCCCCCCGCTGGCCGGCGTCGTCGGGCTCCTGTTGAACGTGGCCGCGTACGGGTTCCTCTGGTACCTGTCCACCCTGCCCGGCCTCATGGCCAACCCCACGATGGCGGTCGTCATCGGCAGCTTCCTGAACCGCATGGCGATCTGCTTTGCCCTGTGCCTGGTGACCATGGCGATCATCACATATCTCAAGCCGCTGCCACAACCGATCGAGTTCAAGCTGCAGACGAATCTGGACCTGAGCTCGTCCCGCGGCGCTTTGGCGGCCGGGATCGTCATCGTGGTCGTCACGCTGGCGCTCTACGTGATCTTCAGCCCGCTCGGGGTGGCCAGGTAGGCGCATGGAGTTCGGCAAAACGGACTGATGACAAAGCCGGTCGAGAGCCGATGTAAAGGGAGCCACTTCACGAACGGCCCCCCTGCTCCATCAAACCGGGGCCGTTTTTTCAACGATCCGCTCGAAGGCTAAAGCCTCTGCCGGGTGGCATCGCCCAGGCCGGCCTCCGGCCTTGACGATGGTCGCGCGGATTCGCGTGGAACCATCGTCAAGGGCAGAGCCCTTGGCGATGCCACCCGGTCTGGGCGTACCCGGTCTTGGCTTTTGAGCGGGCCGTTGCGTTTCTTTGGCGCGGTTCGTTGGCAGACTGCGCCGGTGCGGCGGCCGACGGGTTGGTGGGGTGCTCGCCCTGCGAAGAAAGCGAATCCGCCGCTGATACGTGGTGACAGACAAGATCGTCAAGACTCATCAGGCGGCCACACCCGCTCGCGGCCCGCGAGTCCCTTGTTTTTTCTTGAGTCGCACCGGGAAATATGGTACACTTGCATTGGTCGCACTCTGTGATCTCCGTCGCCAGATGATGACCAGGCACAAGTTGAGACGCTGTGTTTTCCGGAGGCATCATGGGTAAGAAGGTGGTTCACCTCATCGGTATCCTGTCCCTGGTCGGCCTGTCGGTTCCCGCCACGGGCCAAATCCAAGTCGCCGAGACCTTGCTGGTCGATCTGCGGGCCCAGGATCTGACGTATGGTCCGGCCCCCGTATGGCCCAATCATGGCACGCTCGGCGATTTCACACCCCGGGGCGCCCCGGTCGTACAAGACGTGGCGGGCCTCAAGGCCGTGACGTTCGACGGGACGTCGTGGTTCGATGGGCCGACGTCGGTGCCCGGCATCGAGGGCCGCGGGACCCGGACCATCGAGGTCTGGGTGTACAATCCGAGCACGATCGGCGAGGAGACGATGGTCCACTGGAGCCATCGCGGCGGTCCGGCCGGGACCAACATCGCGTTCAACTATGGCAATCACGGCACCTGGGGTGCGGTGGGCCACTGGGACGCCCCCGACATGCCCTGGGGCGGCAGTGTCGCCCCCACCCCGCAACTGGGCAAATGGTGGCACCTCGTCTACACCTATGACGGCACCACCGCCCGGCTGTATGCCAACGGCAGCCCGGCCGGCGAAAAGGCCGTCACGCTGAATACGCATGCGGGCAATATCATCCGCATCGCCGCCCAGGGCAACGACAGCGGCGCCGCCCCGGCCGCACAGTTCAACTTCACCGGCTCGATGGCGGAGGTCCGTATTCATGATGGCGTTTTGACTGCCAAGCAAATCGAGCAGAACTTCCAACAGGGCGGTCCGCGCAAGGCGACCGCCCCCAACCCGGCCCACGGCACCGTGGGACTGGCCATGCCGCTGTTGCAGTGGACGCCGGCGGCCATTGCCTTGTTCGAGGATGTCTATCTGGGCACGACGCCGGAACTGACGGCCGCCGATCTCGTCCGGCCCCGCCAGCCGGCCATGCTGAAAATGTACTATCACCTGCTGCCCCTGGTCGCGGGACAGACATACTACTGGCGGGTGGACGAGATCGCCGCGGACGGCCAGGTCTACCGGGGCGACGTATGGTCCTTCACGACGCTGCCCCTGACGGCCTTCGCCCCCATCCCCGCCGATGGCGCCAAGTTCCAGGGTCTGGACGTGGACCTGACCTGGCAGCCCGGCAAAGACGCCAAGAGTTACGACATTTACTTTGGCACGGATCGCGCCGCGGTCGCCGCCGGCACGGGCGGCACGTCCCAGGGCACAAAGAGCGCCATGACCTTCGATCCCGGCCCGCTCCAGGCCGGGACGACGTACTATTGGCGTGTGGACGTGGTCACCTTTGCCGGTCAGAAGAACGCAGGTGCGCTCTGGAATTTCACCACGATCCCCAACATCGCCGTCTCGGATCCGCAGCTCGTCGGTTGGTGGAAACTGGACGAGGGCCAGGGCCGGACCGCCGTCGATTGGTCCGGCAAAGGCAATCACGGCCAGATCCTCGGCGGCGCCCGGTGGATCGAAGGTTATCACGGCGGCGGGCTGCAGTTGGACGGGCAGGACGGCTACGTTTCTCTTCCCATCGGCCCGTTGCTGGCGACGTTGGGCAGCGCGACCATGACCTCGTGGGTCGATTTCTCCAATGCCGGCGGCGCCTGGCAGCGGATCTTCGATTTCGGCAGCGGCACGGGCCGGTACATCTTCCTGTCCCCGCGCACGGGGACCGCGGGCGGCATGCGGCTGGCCCTGACCACGGCGGCCGGGGCGGGCGAGTCCCTGATCGGCGTGCCCCAGACGCTGCCGAGCGGCTGGCATCACGTCGCCGCGGTGGTCGATGGGACGACCCGCTCCATCCACCTCTATCTCGATGGAGCGCTCGTCGCCTCCGGCGGCACGCAGACCCTTCTGACCGATATCGGCGCGACGACCCAGAACTGGCTGGGCAGGTCGCAGTACGCCGCGGACGGGTTCCTGCGCGGCTCGCTGGACGACTTCCGCATCTACAGTGTGGCCCTGCCGCAGGACCAGATTCCGCGCACGATGCGGGGCGATCCGGCACTGGCCTGGAACCCGCAGCCGGCCCGCGGCGCCAGCGTGGACATCCGCGCGGCAAGCGGTCTGTCCTGGTCGGCAGGCGAGAAGGCGGCCAAACATGATGTCTATTTCGGCCGGGATGCCGCGGCCGTGAACAACGCCACCCCGAGTGCGCCGGAGTATAAGGGCCGCCAGACCGGCACCAGCTTCTCTCTGGCCGGACTGGTCGAGTTCGGCGGCGGCGCGTATTTCTGGCGGATCGATGAAGTCGAGGCCGACGGCGCGACCATCCACAAAGGCAACCTCTGGACGTTCACGGTGCCCGCCTACCTCATTGTGGATGAGTTCGAAGGCTACACCGATGACGAGGGCAGCCGCGTCTACGAAACCTGGATCGACGGCTGGACCAATGGCACCGGCTCCACCGTGGGCAACCTGACCGCGCCCTTTGCCGAGCGGACGATCGTCCATGGCGGCAAGCAGTCCATGCCCATGGACTACAACAACATCAAAGCCCCCTTCTATAGCGAAACCACCCGGACGTTCGCCTCCTTGCAGAACTGGACGGAGTACGGCGTCACCGACCTGAGCCTGTGGTTCCGGGGCAACCCGGTCCGCTACGTGGACAAGGGCAACGGCGCCTTCACCGTCGGCGCCGCCGGCCACGACATCTGGGACACGGCCGATGACTTCCGTTTCGTCTACAAGCGGCTCACCGGCGACGGCTCGGTGACCGTCAAAGTCGACAGCATTGTCAACACCAACGCCTGGGCCAAGGGCGGCGTCATGATCCGCGAGAGCCTCGAGCCCGAAGCCATGTTCGCCTACATGGTCTCGACGCCCGCCCAGGGGGTCTCCTTCGGCTGGCGCCAGATCACCAACGGCACCTGCGGCAGTGCGACCCAGGCCGGTGTGCCGACCGCACAATGGGTCCGGCTCACCCGCACCGGCAGCGCCTTCACCGCCCAGTATTCCGCCGACGGCAAGGCCTGGACCGACATCAGGAACGCCGGCGGCCAGGTCGTCTCCACCACGATCCTCATGAGCGCCGGCGTCTACGTCGGCCTGTGTGTCACGAGCCACAACACGGCGGCGACCACGACCGTGGAGTTCTCCGGGGCCGCCACGACCGGCAGCACCGCCGGCTCCTGGCAACAAGTGTGGATCGGCGACGACCCGGATCGGACCAACAGCACCGCCGGCTTGTACCTGGCGGTGGAAGACAGCACCGGCAAGAGTGCACTGCTGGTCCATCCCGACCCGGCGGCGGCCACCCTGCCCGCCTGGACCGAGTGGAAGATCCCGCTGAGCAGCCTGGCCGGCGTGAACCTGGTTCGGGTCAAGAAGCTGTCCCTTGGCGTGGGCAACCGCCAGGCGCCTGTCGCAGGCGGGGCCGGCCGGATCTACATCGACGACATCCGGGTCACAACGCCATAGGAATCTCTGAGAGCGTGTATGAGAACCCCGCTCCGTAATGGGTGGCAGCGGCAAGCGGAGTCTTCGGAGCTTGCCGATGGTTTGGTCCATGCGCCAGCGGCAAGACCTGCGCAAAGCCTACGGCCTTGCCGCTGCCACCCGTTGCCGGCGGGGCAAATTCCAGGCACCAAGTCCCAAACAAATCCCAAAGGCAAGAAGACCCAAGATTCAAGGCGGCTCCGCCATGGGGCGACAACGTCTTGGTCATTGGGATTTTGGATTTGAAATCTGTTTGGGATTTGGAATTTGGTGCTTCCGCCCCTGGCGGCGTTTGGGATTTGGTGCTTGGAATCCGGCCTTTGTTTCGGATTGCTTCGCGGCGCTCCTAAGAAACCGGCGGTTTGGGTGCCATGTCTACGGCTTTGCGTAACCATGCCTACGAGGCGTAGGCATGGCACCCGGGATACGGCGCGTTTCTTTCTCCTACCCGCCGAGAAGCGGCTTCACGACTCGCAATGACAGACCTGGGTTCGTGCCGCCCGAAGCTGTACCGCGATCTCTCGGATCATTTCTGCGCCGTGGGGATGTCCGTATTGGCTAGGCGGATATTCCCGACCCGATTCAGGACGAGCGGCTCGGGGACCTCCGGGCAGCGGGGGAATCTGAACGTCTCCAGCGTGAGCTGGCTCACGTCCTCGCAGATCATGAGGGGCCGCTGGTCCGGCCGGCGGCAGGTCAGGCGGACGTCCTCGAAGGTGAGGTTCTCGACCTGGCGAGCGTAGAAACCCCAGGCCGGCAAGGGACGGGCGTCCACGCCGGGGGCTTTGACCTGCATGGGGACCTTGCCGGCGGTCCCACCGCCTTCGAACTCGATGTCCACGTTGCGGAACGTCACGTTCCGGAACGGCGTCTCGGCCCAGCTCTCGACGGAGCAGGCGGCACGGTAGACCCCCGCCGCGGTCACGCGCGTGACGAGGATGCGGTTGGCGGTGTTGCCCGGTCTCATCATGAAGTGGAACGGCGTGGACACGTTCTGCATCGTGATGTCGGAAATCAGGACATTGTCGAGGTCGCCTGTTGTTTTATCCCACGCGCCCGGCTGGAGGTTGATGCCCGCCAGCATGTTGGAGCGGTTCGAGGTGCGGTGCGGGTGAACGCCGGGGCCGTAGAACAGGCAAGCGCGGATGATCAGGTGCGTCGCCGGACCGATCAGGCGGATGCCGTTGCAGGAGGAATTGACGATGCAGTCGGAGATGACGACGTTCTCCCAGTACCGGCCGGCAATCGCATCGTCCCCGGTGTAGAAGCGGCAGCCGACGATGCTGACATCCTTGCAGGCCCGCTCGGGCGCGCCGCGAAAGTGGACGCCGTCCCAGCCGCCGGTGAACTTGACATTGCGGATATCCACGTGATCGCTGATCTGGAAGTAGATGGCATAGTTGGCCGAATCCACGAACGAGATGTCGCGGACCGTCACGTTGCGACAGTTGACGAAAACGAAGGTGTGCGGCCCGCGCATCTTCTCCTCGCCGGTGGGATCGAAGACCTTGTTGCCGTCGATGATGCCGGCGCCGGCGATCTCGATATCCTGGGCGCCATCGGCCAGGATCAGGGCCCGGTGCCATTTGCCCCACCTGGCCTCGGGCAGGAAGGCGGGCAGCGTGGGATGCTGATAGAGGTTCGGGTCCGTGGCGCCGATCAGCCGGGCCCCGGCCTCCAGGTAGAGGGTGACCCGGCTCTTGAGGTGCACGGTCGCCGAGAGGTACCGGCCCGGCGGGAAGCGCACCTGCCCGCCCCCGGCTTGGACGCAGGCCTCGATCGCCTTGTTGATGGCCGCGGTATCGAGCGTCTGGCCGTCGCCGACCGCCCCGAAGTCACGGATGTCGAACACGCCGCGCTCGGCGCTTTTGACGTCTTCGGCGCCCGCCAGAAACGCGCTCGTCAAGATCAGCCAGGCCGCCACCGCCAACGTCCGACGTCGAAGGGCAATCCCTTTCCTGCTCAGCATCTTCCAATCTCCTGCAATTCCTGTCTTCTGGCCCAAGCCGCACCGCTCGCGCCTTGGGCTACCTGTTTAACCGAAGCGTGTTCCGCAGGCAAGAGGACTTCGGGGAATTGCGGGACCATCCGATGGGTGGCGGTGGTGCAGCCGGACCGTGCGCCGGATGCGCGCCTGCGCCGCACAGGCAGGTGCAATCGCCGAGAAACAGCATGTCTATGAGGCGTAGACATGGCACCCAGCTATCGAGACGATTCGTCAGAACTATCCGCTATGCTCGCGCAGGGCGCCCTGGACCGCGTCCAGGAGTTCCTGCCGCTCCTGCTGCTCCAGCGATTCACCCTGCTCGAGGAGGCGAATGCGGGTGTCGATTTCCGGGTCCTCTTCCCGCAATTGGGCGAGCGTCTCGTCCTGTTCCGCGGCCCGTTGATCCAGGTCGCGGAGATCGTAGTCCCAGCCGAAGATGCGGTTGAGGAGGGAAACGCCGGTCTTGATCGCCTGGGCGTCCTCGGAATCCGCCAGATAGAACGGCACCTCGACCCAGAGACTCACGCCGGGCAGGCGGCGGATCTTGGCCAACCACAGCAGATAGGTGCTCGTGTGCGGCGGCCCCTGCCACGCCAGCCCGGCCGGCACAAACCGCCGCAGCTCGCGCTGCAGGAGCGGATCGTTGGACACCAGGAACACCCGGCGCGTCGCCGTGTGAGGGATCATCGACGCGATGCCGTCGATCGTGTACAGTGCCTCGGCGCCGTTGTAGTGCTCCGCCAGATCGAGTACCCTGTTGAGGAACTCGTATTTGTGGGATTGCGGCTCATCGGACCGGAGGATCACCGTGTTGTTCCGCTCGTTGCAGAAGAGCCGGGACTGCGGAAACCGGGCCACGTCCGCGCGGACCGTCACTCCGCCCACGGGGAAGAAATGCACCGGCACAATGTGGCCGAAGCTGCGTGAACCCGGCGCCTCCGCCAGGAAGTCCACCACGCCCCGGCTGACGGCGCCGATATCCTTGGTCCACCCGAGGATCAGCGAGGGCCTCTCCACCTGAGGCCGTGCTGTCAAATGAAACATCTCACGATTCATTGCCGACCTCACCTCTGAACAACTCATCCAGATGATCCAACATCTCGTGCTTTTCCGCCTCTGTGATCGGTCCGAGGTCGACATGATGCGGATGCCGAAGGCTGTCCATTTCCTCCCGAACCCGTTCCGGCAGCTCTTCGGCGCCGGCCAGCGTTTCGAGGACCTGATCGATATTTGCCTCCACCCGGGCGGCCGAATCGTGCAGCCCGCTCAGGTCGAGGGGAACGCGCAGGAGACTGCCCAGGACTTCCAGCACGGCAATGGACGCTTTCGGATACGGCCAGGGCGCGCCCTGGAGATAATACGGCACCTCGCCCAGCAGGCAGACGGCCTCGAGATCCCGGTTCTGGGCCACGTCCAGCACCTCACCGGCCATCTCGTACGCCTTTTCGGGATCCTCCGGCTGCTGTTCGCCGATCACAAATACGAGGTCTCGATCCTGACGGCGATGGCTGAAGAACCGGGTCGTCGGGAAGCGCAGATCCTCGATCAGCCCGTTCGCAATCACCACCTGGGTCGGATCGAAATAGCCCAAAGGCTCGATCTGCCCGAATTCCTCGGCCCGCATCAGGCGACGCATCGTGTTGACCGCGGCCAGCCCGACATTGGCGATACCGGACCAGCCACAGAGCATGATAGGCCTTTTCAACTCAGGCTCTCGATACAGTTTCACGCTCATGGTTTCTTCTCAATATCCACCGGTCGTTGTCTCATGTTGCTCGTCCGTAGATTTATAATGGCCGAGCGGAAAAATAGTTCATGCCCCAAGAGGGCCGGCACGCACCTAGCGCCAATCGCCGTAGGCAAAACCCGTATCCCCCCATCTGAGAGGGTGTGTGAGAAGCCAGCATTCTCTGGGTGGCATCGTCAAGCGGAGCCTTCGGAGCTTGGCGATGGCGGATTGCCCGTGCACCGGGCCATCGCCAAGGCCTACCGGCCTTGACGATGCCACCCCTCTCACACGCCCTCTGAGGGAGAATGGTGCGCGGGCGCGGCAATATTTCCGCTCCGCCGGCGACTGCCGGTCCAAGGGAATGGCCGCGGACAAGACGTCCCGGTGGTTGCCCAGTGAAGAGCCGAATATGGGAGAAATAGAGATGGGAAAGACATTGCTGCACCTGATGTTGTATCGCGCCGTCCTCCAACCCCAGGTCGCCGACCCGACGGGACATGACCCTTCGATTGGCAGGTACATCCAGTCGTCCGGCAGCAGAAGCAAACGCCTGTCGATTTTATTGTGGAGCTTTTCGAGAAGTACGACCTCATCGTGCGGTGCGAGCGATTCCACCCGGAAGTCACTCAGTACGACCTGATCCACGCGCGGGCGGCCGACCCTCGCTTCCAGCAGCAGGCCGGACATATCTTCATGGAGAACGGCACCCGCACTTTGCGGCCTCTCGTCGAGTCGTTCCTGATCGACGACACGTTGACCGAGTCACAGGCGCAGGAACAGCTCCGGCGCATCTTCCGGGACTTCGACTGGGGCGGATCGTCGAGTCGAATCAACGTGTACGAGTTCTTCCAGAAGGTCCATCGCCTCAACCGGTCTCTGCCGAAAGACCGCAGAGTGCACCTGTATCCCTCCGACCTGGACTTCGACTGGTCCCAGGCAACGCCGGAATCCCATAGCGCGCTGCGCCGGCAGTTGGGCCGGCGGGACCAGATCATGGCCGACAACATCGTGGCGACGTTCAACGAAATACGCACGTCCGCCACTCGGAACAAGGCCCTGGTCGTCATGAACTACCGCCACGCCTTTCCCCACCTCCACGTCGAGCGCGGCGGCAAGAGCCGGACGTTCGAGAACACCGCAGGTTTTCTCATGGCCGCGTACCCCGGCAGAGTCGCCAACGTCATGATGAACAACGCCCGCGTGCTGCCCGGCTCCTCGGACAACCACGCCGTCATTTCCGCGATCCAGGACGGCAAATGGGATGCAGCGTTCGCCGCGTTGGGCCATCCGAGCGTCGGATTCGACTTCCAGGAATCGCCGTTCGGTGCGGATGAGTTCGACTACTTCGCGGTGCCCTTCTCCATCGGCAAGAAATACGAGGACGTCTTCACCGGATACATGTTCTTCCAACCGCTCGATGCCCATCGCATGGCCTTCAGTATTCCGGGTTTGCTCGATCCGTCCTTTGTCGACGAGATGCTCCGGCGCGGCCGGATCATGGGCCGCAACCGCTCCCCCGAGGACATGGCCAAGGAGATCGAACAGTCGCAGACCACGCGCACGTTCGGCTACGAGAACAGGGAACTCTTCCCCAAATCCGATTACGCCCAGAAGATCCAGCAATGGCTGGCTGCCAAACGCTGAACGTGCGCGTCCAAGCTTCCGGCCACCCTATCCTACATCCGTCGTCAGCCGAAGGCGACTGACCTACAGGTCCCGGCGAACTCGGGGGTCATTCTCCCGCTGCCGGCTGCGGCCGCGGTGCCGCAGAATCCGCCACTGTATGCCGGCCGCACCCGCCGGGTCCGGCCTGGTTTTTGGCCTTGAAGAGCCGAGATCCGGTCGTATAATGCGGCGCGTATGCGTGATTTCCGCAAGACAAAACGGGTCGTCATCAAGATCGGCACCAATACCCTGGCCCAGGACGGGGGGATCGACACCGCGTACTTCGGCGGTGTGGCCGCTCAGGTCAGAGCCCTTCTCGAGGGCGGCCGGCACGTCGTCGTCGTCACGTCGGGCGCCATCGGCATGGGGGCGGGCCAGCTCCGGCTGGCCGAGAAACCCCGGGAGATGAAGATGCGGCAGGCCTGTGCCGCTATCGGCCAGCCCCTGCTGATGCAGGAGTACCGCAAGGCCTTCGGGCACGAGGGGATCCAGGTCGCCCAGGTCCTGCTGACGGCCGAGGTCCTGAGCAACCGCAAGACCTATCTGAACCTCCGCAACGCCATCGAGACCCTGCTCGGCCTGGGGGTCGTGCCGGTCCTCAATGAGAACGACAGCGTCAGCACCGCCGAGATCGGCACCGCCTTCGGTGACAACGACCGGCTCAGCGCGCTGGTCGCCAGCAAGATCGATGCCGATCTGCTCATCCTGCTCACGGATATCGACGCGCTCTACGACAAGAACCCGCGGAACCATCCGGACGCCAAACCGGTCCCGGTGGTCTTCGAGATCACCGACGAGATCGTTCGCAGCGCCGGCGGCCAGGGCAGCGTCCATTCCACCGGCGGCATGAAGACGAAAATCGAGGCGGCCCGGATCGCCGCCAACGCCGGCTGCCGGATCGTCCTGGCCCACGGCCGGGAAAAGAACGTCATCGCCCGCATCATGGCGGGCGAGCCGATCGGCACCATCTTCCTGCCCCGGCGCAAGCTCAGCAACCGGGCCCGCTGGATTCTCAACAGCCGGCCTGTGGGCACCATCCGGATCGACGACGGCGCGCTGAAGGCCCTGCGCAACCACAAAAGCCTGCTGCCCAGCGGCGTCACGGGCGTGGAAGGCAGCTTCAACGCCGGCGACGTCGTCCTGCTCAACGCGTCCGCCAAGGCCGTCACCAGTCTCGGCAGCGCCCAACTGAAGACCTTGGCCGGCAAACACAGCACCGAGATCAAGAAACTCCTCGGCCCCCAACACCGCGACGTCGTGGCCCTTCCGGAGGACATCGTCTTCCTGGACTACTGAAGGCCTTGGCCATGACCGCAAACACTATAAATCGTGAATCCCCCCATCGATGGTATCGAGCTTACCTCATTCACACTATTTCACTGGACTATTGGGTGACAAGGCTGCATAATGGCCGTGTCATTGGGTGGGCCGGGTGAGCCACCGCGCCGAGGGTAGATCGGACAGCTATGCTTATGAAACCCCAACGATCGACAAGAATGTTCTCCTGCAAAACCCTTCTCTGGATGCTGGCGTTTGCATCAACGGCCTTGGGAACGCAGACGGCCCCCGAAGGCAGGCAGCTTCTGGCTCAGATGCTCGAAGACTGCGACGAGATTGTCTTTGCGTGCCGGCAGGAGGGTCTGGATGGACACTGGTATGCCAACTTCGGCTACTATGCCGAGGGTCCCCAGCGCAAGGCTTACCGCGCGCGGGGCCGGTTGTGCAAACTCCGGGTCAAGACGGGGGACGTGGTCACGCTCCTGGATGATCTGGAGGGCACCATCCGCGACCCGCAGGTCCACTACGAAGGCCGCAAGATCCTGTTCTCGTACCGCAAAGGCGGCACGGAACACTTCCACCTGTATGAAATGAGCACGGATGGCAGCGACTTGCGGCAACTGACTAATGGGCCCTTCAACGATATCGAACCCACCTATCTGCCGGATGGCGGGATCGTGTTCTGCTCGGATCGCGGCCATCGCTGGGTAAACTGTTGGCTGACGCAGGTGGCCGTGCTGTACCGCTGTGATGCCAATGGCGCCAATATCCGTCAGCTCTCCAGCAACAACGAGCACGACAACACCCCCTGGCCGTTGGCCGACGGCCGGGTGCTCTATCAGCGCTGGGAGTACGTGGATCGCAGCCAGGTGCACTATCACCATCTCTGGACGATGAATCCGGATGGGACCGGGCAGATGGTCTTCTACGGCAACCTGCGGCCGGGCATCGTGATGATCGACGCCAAGCCGATCCCGGGCACGGACACGGTGGTGGCGATCTTCTCGCCGGGCCACGGCCGACGCGAGCACGCCGGGGCGGTGACGCTCGTCACCGCGGCTCTGGGGCCGGATGAGCCATCCGCGGCCCGCCGCCTCAGCAAGACCGAGGACTACCGCGACCCATACCCTCTTTCGAAGGAGTACTTTCTCGCGGCCCAGACCGACCGCCTGGTGCTGATGAACAGCCAGGGGCAGATTTGGCCGGTCTACCGGCTGCCGACGGCACTGGCCCGGGAAGGCGTCACCTGCCACGAGCCGCGGCCCGTGCGGCCGCGCCGCCGGGAGAATGTGATTCCGCCGCGTGTGGCCCTGGAGGAGACCACCGGCAGGCTCGTGTTGAGCAACATCTATGACGGCAGACAGATGCAGGGCGTCCGGCCGGGCGAGATCAAGCAACTGCTCGTGCTCGAGAGTCTGCCGATGCCCATTCATTACACGGGCGGCATGGACCCCATCAGTTACGGCGGCACCTTCACGCTGGAACGGATCGTGGGCACCGTGGCCGTGGAGTCGGACGGATCGGCCTATATGGAGTTGCCGGCCGTGCGCAGCTTCTTCTTTGTGGCCCTGGATGAACAGGAGAATTCCGTCAAGCGCATGCAGAGCTTCCTGACGGTCATGCCGGGCGAGGTCACCGGCTGTGTGGGCTGCCACGAACACCGGACACAGGCCCCCGTGCACCGCAGCGAACGGGGCCCGCTCGCGCTGCAGCGCGGCCCGGACCGACCCGTCCCCATCGCCGGCGTCCCGGAGGTATTCGACTTTCCCCGGGACATCCAGCCGATTCTGGACAAGCACTGCCTCAGTTGTCACGACTACGACAAACGCGAGGGCGGCGTGGTCCTGACGGGGGACCGGGGCCCGATGTTCTCGCACAGCTACTACACGCTGACGTATCGCCGCCAATTTGTCGACGGGCGTAATGACCCCAAGAGCAATCTGCCGCCGCGGGCCATCGGCGCCACCGCCAGTCCCCTGATGCAGAAGATCGCCGGGGAGCATCACGAGGTCCGGCTTGCGCCGCCGGAGACGCGGATGATTCGTTACTGGATCGAATGCGGCGCGCCCTACCCCGGCACGTATGCCGCCCTGGGCAGCGGGATGATCGGGGAATACTATGAAAACAAGCAGGTGGGTACGGACGACCAGTGGCCGGCCGCGCAGGAGGCCGGGGCGGCGATCCGCCGCCGGTGCGGCTCCTGCCATACCGGCAACACGGTGTTGCCCGCCAGCCTGTCCGACGAGCGGGACGTGTCCTTCTGGAGGCCGGACCCCGACGACCCGCGTCTGCGTTTGAGCCGCCATCTCGTGTTCAATCTGACCCATCCGGAGAAGTCGCTGATGCTGCTGGCGCCTCTGGCGGCCAAGGCGGGCGGCTATGGCATCTGCCGGGAGGGCAGCGTGGGCCCTGGAGCCCCCTCCGGACAATCCGTGTTCGCCGATACCGCGGACCCGGATTATCAGGCCATTCTGGCGCTGTGCCGACAGGGAAAGGCGCATCTGGAGCAGATCAAGCGTTTCGACATGCCCGGCTTCGTGCCCCCGGCCGCTTACGTCCGGGAAATGAAACGGTATGGCGTCCTGCCGCAGGAGATGCCCGAAGGGACGGCCATCGATGTCTATCAGACCGACCGCCGCTACTGGAGGTCTTTGTGGTATGACCCTCCAAAATGAGGATATCTCCCCGCGGGCGAATCTGGCATAATGGGGCCGCTCGCCTCTCAGACGCAAAGCATCCTGGCGACGGGACGGCGGACGGGGAGTTGATAGGCATGAAAAACTGGTTGTATGAGATTTTCGTCCACCGCATGACGCACGAATGCTATCGCAGCGCTCTCCATCACATCTGCGGCGGCAGCCGGGTCCTGGATGTGGGCATCGGCAACGGCATCATGATGGAGACCTTTTATCCGCTCATCAAGTCCAAGGGCCTCCGGATCATCGGAATCGATATTGACCCGGCCTATCTGGCCCATTGCCGGGAGTTGATCGGCCGGTATCGGCTCGAGGACCACGTGAGCGTCTGTCACGGATTCGCGGAGAGCTACATCCCCCCCGAGCCGGGCGGTTTCGATGTCGTTCTGTTCGGCATGAGCTTCATGGTGCTGCGCGATCCGCGGACCGTCCTGGAGCGGGCGCGGGGCTGGCTCAGGCCCGGCGGCGAGATCGTCTTCGTCCAGACCATGTTCTGCAAACGGTCCCGTCTGCTGGACCTCGTCAAACCCAAGCTCAAGTACTTCACCACGATCGACTTCGGCACCGCGGTCTATGAAAAGGACTTCTTCACCCTGCTGCACGAGAGCGGACTGTCCATCCGAGAAGACCGGGTGCTCAAAGGGGCCTGGCTCAACAACCAGAGCCGGATGATCGTGGCGAGCTTCCAGAACCGCCCCGGCGACTCCAAGACACCGGGCACCGACCCGCCAGTCCGTATCCACGCGCACAGCCCGCGACGGTCTCGTCAGGAACAGACGCGCAGCCGCCCGAGGTAGCGGGCCGTACCATCGCTCAACGCCACTCTCATTTGACGACTGGCGCCAGAACGATGTTGCGGTACTTGACGCCGGTGTGGTCGCCCTGGAGATAGAGGGGACCGGGCTTGAACTCGTCGGACCACAACGCTCCGCCCGTGCACCCGAGCAGCGGCTCGTTGTCGATGATCGTCTTGCCGTTCAGGACCACCGTCGCGTGCCGATCCACCAGCGTAATATCCATCGTCTGCCACTCGCCCGGGGGCTTTTCCGCATTCACGGTCGGGGTGATCCGGCTGTAAATCGCGCCCATATTGTGCGAGTCGAGCTTCTTGCCGTAGGAGTCGCTGACCTGCACCTCGTAGATGCCGCGGAGGTAGATGCCGCTGTTTTCGCCCTTGGAGACGTTCGCCTCCAGCTTCAGGTTGAAGTCCTCGAATTCGGCGACGGTCCGCAGGTTGCCGTAGGAGACCCGGCGTCCCTCTGGCGGTTGCACCGGTTTGTTGACCAGGACACCGTCCTCGACGGACCAGCCGTTCCGCTGGTTGGGATTGGTCAGGGTCCACGCCTCCAGGCTCGTGCCGTCGAACAGCACGACGGGCCGGCCGAACTTGACCTTGGTCAGGTCCGGCTTGCCCGGCAGCGGCGGAATCCGCCGGCCGGTGAACGAGGCCGGCTGGGTCTCCGTGCCATCGGGACGTTTGGTAGTCGTCGTAAGCTTCAGGTCACGACCGTCGAGGGTCGCGGTGATCGTCTCGGTGGAGATCGTCTTGGTGTCCCGCTGGCGCGACTCGTGGATACGCGTGATCACCAGCGTGCTCCCTTCCAGCGTGACGGCCTGCACGGGCACCACACTGCCGCCGCCCCAGAGGATGCTGGCGGCCAACTTGCCGTCCTGCTGCGTCACACCCAACCAGCCGGCGCCGCCGCCCGGAATGGTCAACGCCCAGCGGCCCAGAAACCGATTGCTCCTTTGGGCGCCGAGTGCGGGGGTGCACAGAAGAAACAGACCGATGAGAGCCAGTGTGTGACGCGTGCCTTTGCTCATGAGACTCACCCTTTCAGATGTATGCCAGTGACTCCAACAGCCCATAGCATACCGCCGCCCCCGGGCCCGTCCAACAAATTTTCCGACGGCGGGCTCGTGCCCAGCCCCCAGGCGAGATTCCAATCACCGTCGAAGCCGGGGGCCTCGGCCTGCGATCCTCCTACCCGGAGAAAGAACTCCCACTGGTTTGTCAAGGCAGCGCAGAGCGTGGCAAAAACCGTCCGCAGATCGAACTCCTCCGTGAGCCGTCCGTTGGTCTTGAAGGTGAGATCGGCTTCGGCCTGACTGTATTCGACGGACAGACCAAAAGGGGTTCCGTGCAGCACGGCGGTGGACGGCCCTACCGGCGCCCCTCCGAAGGCAGACCGGCCCACCAGAAAGACAGCAAGCACCATTACCGTTCGTCGCAGGACTTATGCGGTACTGTACGTCTCACCGAAGGTATAGCAGGTAGGCCACGTAGCCGACATAGCCCCCGAGCATCAGCGCGGCCTCCCAGCGGTCCAGTCGATGCCGCCGGCCCGTGAACATGACGAGAAAAAGGAACAGGGTCGCGGCGATCAGAATGTACATGTCGCCGTTGAAGATCGGGGGGTACTGCACCGGACGAATGACGGCGCTGAGACCGAGAACCGCCAGGATGTTGAAAATGGAGGAGCCGACAATATTGCCGACGGCGATATCGGAGCGGCGTCGGTAGGCCGCCACGGCGGAGGTGGCCAGTTCCGGCAGCGAGGTCCCGATGGCGAGGATCGTGGAACTGAT
>VGYL01000046.1 GCA_016872975.1 Planctomycetota bacterium | reverse complement strand
ATCGAGTGTTTCCGCTTGCGTACGGGCCCCCGGAATCCCCGGCACAACGGCCACATAGAGGCCTGTTTCCGGGTCTTTTTCGATGTATCCGGTTATTCTCAACATTGTGATCCCCGCTGGTCGTTCTGGAAACCGTGCATGCCGTATCCGAGGATCAGGATACCGGATTCCCCCGACCGCGTCAACACCGCCGGATTCGTGTCCAGGACTATCGCACGTGGGCGTTCGTCACGGTTCTGACACGGGCATCCTGCCCGTGGGGCTTTGTGGCATCAGCATCCCCCGCCCCTGCCTGCGCAGGGGTGACAAGCCTGCGCGGGGGCAGGCTCGTGCCGATAATTCTTGGGCCGGAAGGGGACCCCGACGCGGAATCACGCGTTGTGGACCCCAAGCCCATGCCGCGTCGGTACAAGGCCCACATGCGATTTCCCTGGATTCGCGTCCCCGGCAAGCCTGGGTAGAGACCGCAAAAAGATTCCGATAATCTCTGAATTTCTGGCTTGACAATTACCCCCCCACTAAAGTGGGCAAATTGGAAGTATTAGGAAACACCGTGAAGTAGGCAAGGAGGCCACCAAGAAAGAGACGACGATCGCTGTGCGCGCTGCGTTCCGGCGTGAGAGGGAGTCTTGCTTGGCGCGCGAGCGGGAGAGCCTGTCCCGCAACAGCAGAGGACGGCAGAAAGACTCAGGCTGAGGTCCGTACCTGCTGACACGTAGCCTGATGTGAGATCGTGGTGGTCTGTCCTGGGCAGTCACGAATACTACATTGATGGAGGTGGGGTATGAATCGAGAGCAACGAACGATCTGTAAGACGATCTGGGTGGTCGTGGTCCTTTTCGCTGGGTCTCTCTCGGCAACACCAGTCGCTATCGAAAATGCCGGATTCGAGACGCCTGTCCTTCTCGACGGATATTACACGGTCGATCCATCGGCACCCCACAACTGGCCGGCGCCACCTGCCGTCTACGTACACCCCCCGATTCCCGGTTGGACGCTGCCATTAGGGCAGATTGCCGGTGTATTCAATCCGACGGGGAGTCATTTCCCTTCCGAAGCCCCGGCGGGACAAAATGTCGCCTATATCAACCTCACAGGCTATTTTTCTCAGACCCTTGCCGCCACATTGGCGCCCAGCACCGTGTACACGCTGACCGTCTCTGTCGGCAACCGCTGGGACTCTCCGGGTGGGCGGGCACTCGACATCGGTACTTACGGCATAGAATTGTTGGCTGGAGGCACGGTGCTCGCCGAAGACGACAATTCGCTCTCCCCTGCAGACGGAGAATGGCTGACATCGACAATCTCGTTCGTCAGCTTGCCCGGCAACCCCTTGCTTGGACAACCTCTCGAGATTCGTTTCTCCCAAGTTGGAAGTGTCTCGCCTGCCGTATACCATCAGGTGAATTTCGACGATGTTCGCCTTGATGCGTCGCCGATCCCCGCTCCCGGCGCGGTCCTGCTCGGCACTCTGGGCGTCGGCCTGGTCGGCTGGCTGCGGAGACGCAGGACACTATGAGGATTACGTGACAGGATGAAGCCAAGGGTCGCGACTCAAGGGCCGCGGCCTTTCTTGTCATTTTTCGACTTTGCCGCCTCGCAAAGGCCCAGCGGTCACTCCGTCTGGGCCTTCGTCAAGGGCAGATTTGTGTGTTCGCCGGTGGCTTCGTTGACCACAATCAGCTCGCCCATGTCCTCACGCTGCAACTGCTCGTTGGCGTTCAGCAGATCGATGCCATAGACCGTCCCGTCCGGCGCTACATCCACCACCAGCTCGTCGCTGATGCGTAACGATTCCACTTCCGCTCGTTTCTCACTAAAGCGTATGTATGCGATGTTGTATCTGGGATCATAGGTGAGCTTCATGGCGACGATTCCATGCAGACCCGCGGCGTTTCCTTCCTATCAGGCGGGTCCAGTCACAGCCGGCCAATCTGTAACCGGAGCGTCGGCAGCTCGTTCGTGATCACGTCCCAGACAACCTTGGGCAGTATCCCGAAATACTGGTGGACGATCACGTTTCGCATCGCCACAATCTCGCTCCAGGGAACAGCCGGGTGGCGTTCCTTGAAATCCTCGGGCAACGCTGTCAAGGAGACGCAGTTTTTCAGGTCGGGACATCGACGAGGTCCTTCTCGATTTCCTGTTTCAGCCTGCCCTGGACCGCCTCCGGGGTCAGCAGATCGACCTTGCGGCCGAGAATCGATTCCAGGAACGACTTGAGCGCGATGAACCGCCGATACGTTGTCTCGGAGAACTCGACGATCATGTCCACGTCACTCGTGGAGCCGGCGGCTTCCCGTGCGACCGAGCCAAAGAGGTGGATCTTCTTCACGCCGAATTGGCGCAATTCCTCCTGATGCGCCTGTAGGATCTCGATCACCTGCCGGCGTGTCATCGGACGGCGGGAACTGACCTCATCGTTATGCTCCGGACGGATCATGACCATTATCCTACGAATCGCCGTCGGCCAAGTCAACCCTCCTGAAACAGATCGAATCGCGTGCAATCGCGGTGCGAGACGGTAGAATGGTCGGGATGAAATGCGTGGTGCAAGAGAGACCGGGCTTGGGTCTGACGATTCACGATTGTGGGCTGGCGGATTACCGGGAGGTGCTGGCGCTGCAGCAGGAGTTGCAGGAGCAGCGGCGGGCCGGGCAGATCGCCGATACGGTGCTCCTCGTCGAGCATCCGCCGGTCATCACGCTGGGAGCGCGTAAGAGCGCGAATCGGCTCCTGATCCGCCCGGAGGAATTGGCCCGGCGCGGCGTCGATCTCGTCGAGGTCCGCCGCGGCGGCGGGACCACGGCCCATAATCCCGGCCAACTGGTGTTCTACCCCATCCTGCACCTGCAGGAGCTGGGACTGGACGTCACGCAGTACGTGCGGACGCTGGAGGCCATCGGCATCGAACTGCTGGCCGGGCTGGGCGTGGCAAGTGGCCGACGCAAGGGGTTTCCGGGGCTTTGGGTCGCCGAACGGAAGATCGCCTCTGTCGGCGTGCGGGTCTCACGATTCGTAACCTGCCACGGCATGGCGATCAACATCCAGAATGACCTGAGCCTCTTCGAACTCATGGTTCCCTGCGGACTGGACGGGGTCCGGATGACGTCCGTGCAGCAGGAAACGGGTACCGTGCATGACATGGGCCGGATCAGGACCCAGTTGGGCAGGCTGCTGATCCGCCATCTTGCGTAAGGAAATGACGCATCGATGAATAGGGAAATCGCTCTCTCTATTCCTGGAATAGCTCAGAGTGTGTTCCGGTTCGCTCAAGGATCAGGTCGTCCCCGCGAATGCAGTAAACCAGCAGCCAGTTCGCCGTGATATGGCACTCCCGCCGGCCCTTCCAGCAACCCTTCAATCTGTGGTCGCGATACTGCTCCGGCAGACGTTCACCGGATAGAAGCCTCTTGACGACGGCCGCGAGCAAGCAATCGTTCTTGCCCTGGCGTCGCACGCGTTTGTAGTCTTTCTTGAACTGGCTCGTGTAGACCAGGTTCAATCGTTCAACTCCCGGAACAACTGATCCACGCTCTGGACCCTGTGAAGTTCTTCCCCACGATCGGTCTTCCCAAACGTCCTTCTGGTGACCGGCGTGGGTATCTTGATCTCAAAAGGAATCGCCTTTCGCAGCACAATCTGCTTGAGAAAGAGGTTGATGGCCTGAGACATCGACATATCCAACGCATTAAGTATGTTCTGCGCCTGGGACTTGGTACGCTCATCTACTCTCGCTTGAACCAATGCAGAACGACCCATGGTTTTGCCCTTGAATATTTTTCGGATGCTGGTATCACAATGTCTATACATCATCATACGGATTCTGGCAGCGAAAGGCAAAGGAATAGTGAGACTGTTTTGGGTTTTCGCGGTGTATGCTTTATCATGATCGTGCGATGGCTGACTGATATGTACCCACGGCATGATTGAATGGTAGTCCTATGGCGCCAGAAACGAGAGTGCATCAATGAGCAAGCTGCCACCGTGGCTGCGGCGGCCCTGGCCGGCGGGGCATGGGTTTCAGCATACCCACGAGACGCTGGAGTCGCTGAGGCTGGAGACGATCTGCACCAATGCCAACTGCCCGAACCGGGGCGAGTGCTGGGGCCGGGGCACGGCCACCGTGCTGATCCTGGGCAACGTCTGCGCCCGCAACTGCGGGTTCTGCTCCGTGGCAACAGGCGAACCCGCGCCGCCCGACCCCACCGAACCGGCCCGTCTGGCCGACATGGCCCGGCGGATGGAGATCAAATACCTGGTCATCACCAGCGTCGATCGCGATGATCTACCCGATGGCGGCGCCGGACACTTTCGCGACTGTGTCAACGAGGTCCGGCGGCAGTGTCCGGCCATGCGATTCGAGATCCTCACGCCCGATTTCAAGGATTGCCAGGAGCAGGCGCTGGAGATCCTTCAGGACGCCCTGCCCTTCGTCTTCGCCCACAACGTCGAGACCGTCCCCGCCCTCTACCCGCGGGCCCGGGTCGGCGGCAGCTACCAGCGGTCGCTCCAGTTGCTGCGGTTGGCCCGGGACCGCTGCCCCGGCCTCCAGACCAAATCCTCCCTCATGCTCGGGCTGGGCGAAACGGACCGGGAAGTCGAGCAGGTCCTGCGCGATCTGCGGGACGCGGGCTGCGACCGCCTCACGATCGGCCAGTACCTCAAGCCCGCGCAGGATGCGCTCGACGTGGTCGAGTACGTGCCCCCGGAGAAGTTCGCCTGGTGGAAGGAGCGGGCGCAGGAGGTCGGCTTCACCTGGGTCCTGTCCGCCCCGTTCGCACGCAGCTCCTACTTCGCCGAGCAGGAGAACGCCCGATAACCGGCCGGCGGGCGATGGGCCGGTTCTCCGCCGGCGACGAACCGGCAACGCCCGGCGGCCGACTTATCAGTTCTGCTATTTGGCGGCTCGTGCAATTCTCCGTATACTCTGATTGGAGCCATTGAAGTTCGTCCAGTCGCAAGCGTTCCTCAACATCCGACAGGGGGGAAAATGAAACGCGCCAAGACTCGCCCAGGCTGGAGCCGGGCCGGCTCCGCACTTGTTCTCTCGCTCATCTTCCTGGCCATGTTTGCCAGTCTGGCTGCCGCCATGGCCACGTTCTCCGCGGCCAACGTGCAGATCGCGAACAATCAACAGCAGACCGGCCGGGCACTCAGCAGCGCCCAATCCGGCCTGGAAATCCTGCGCTACTACCTCGGCAGCATCAACATCCCGGCGGTGGCCCCGAGCGAGCGACTCAACCACATATTCAACCGTCTACAAACGACCCTGGCAGGCACGAACATCACCGTCTCCTATAATCCCACGACCGAGACCCTGACCATTCCCAGCGTTACGCTCGATTCGACGACCCAGCAGAATTTCGCCGCCACCCTGACCTACGGCGGTGGCGGATTTGACACCCTGCATGTGGCGGTCGCCGGCAGCAGCCGCGAGGCCATCAAGCGGGTGGGAGTGAACTACCACTTCGCCACCGTGGGCAACCCCATCTTTGACTGGGGCATTGCTACCAAGGGGCCCCTCCAGACCCAGGGCAATGTAGATATCGAGGGGTTCAATGAGGCCTTCGAGGCCAGCATCTATATCGAAAGCCTCCATAGCGCGCTGGCTCTCGACATGACGGGCAAATCCTCCATCGCCGGTCGCGTCACCATCGCCAACGGCGCTGCCAATGTTGCCATCAGCAACAGCAGTTCCGTTCACGGCGCCAAGGGCGCGGCAGCCATGCAGTACGTCACCCTCGGGGCCGTACCTCATGAATTCCCCGTGCCCAGTCCCAGCGAGTTCGCGGGCTATATCCAAAGCACGTTCAATCCCGCCAGCGATCCGACCTCCAATGTCACGCTCACGAACGTCGAAATTCCGGCCAATGCCAATCCCTCGTTCTCCGGAAATACGGTCATCCGGGGCATCATGTACGTACGTGCGCCCAACACCATCCGGTTCACGGGCAACGCCACCATTCAGGGCCTGATCGTGGCGGAGGGGGATGTGGCCGCACCGTCGGCGCTCAATCATCTCGACTTTGGCGGAACGGTGGCCAGCTATGACGTGTCCACACTGCCACCGGCCGAATTCGGCAACCTGACCCAGCAGACGGGAACCTTCATTCTGGCCCCCGGGTTCAGTGTCTGCTTCCGGGGGAACTTCTCGACGCTGAACGGGGTCATCGCCGCCAACGGGGTACAGTTTCAAGGCAATGCCGGCGGGACCATCAACGGCTCGGTGATCAACTACTCCAACAACCGGATGGAATTGGCGGGCAATACGGATCTCGTGTTCAATCGATCCGGGCGCGAGAGAGTGCCGGCCGGGTTTCAGCCTTCGACGACCCTCTATTTCCAGCCCGAGAGCTACTGCGAAGGAATCTCATAGCGATTGCTTCCTATGGTACATAGAGATCTGCCCAACCTGCCCGAGGCAAGGAGTCGAACGATGCAAAGAGTGTCCCTGCGAACTCTGGTTTTGATGGTAGAGCTGTTGCTGGCGATCATCGCGTTGCAGTACATCACTTTGGCCGGTCCGGCCCAGGCGGACGCCGTCTGGCTCGCCAGCGAGGGTATCGCCCCCGTCTCGGCTCCGGCCGTGGACATCAACAGCCCCATGATCCTCTGATCTCTCGTCGAGGCGGGACCCCGTTCGCCGCCTGCCGCCTGGCGCGGCCGCCGGCACCTGCCTCGGAACGATGCACTTCCCACAGGGGACCGCCCGGCGGTCCCCTTCTCATTGGCTCCCCGCCACACGCCCGCGGTCCGGTTGCATACCGGCCTTCGTTTCTTATACTCTGAGTAGAGCATAGAAGTACCCTTGAGGCGGTTCGATCCGTAGTTTTCCCGAAGGGAAGAGAGATGTCCGCCCTATCACCCGCTCGGCACCGCCCCCGTGGGGTGGTGGTCATTGCCGCCATGATTTTTCTCGTGGTGTTCTCCGCCCTGGCCGTTGCCATGGCCGCCATGTCCGACTCCAACGTGCAGATCGCTTCTCATCAGCATCAGATCAATTGCGCTCTGCACGGCGCCCAGTCGGGACTGGAATGTGCGACGTATCTCGTCAAGACCGTGGCGCTACCCCAAACCAACATCAATATAGTCACGACGGCGCAGGCCAACCAGGTCTGGTCGAACCTGTGCGCTCATGTCCGGAACACGCGACTGAACGGCCAGGCCGTTCCGGCGCCGCAGCGTTTCTCGGATGCCCACGGGGCCGGCGACGAGTTGCCGACGCCGGCGCTGAATTACGGCGTCCCGAACGCTCAGTTCGTCGTCCGCTTTTACCGCTACGACGCCGAGCCACGCGTCCTCAAGGTCCAGTCGGTCGGCACCACCGGCCAGGTCGTGCGCCGGATCGCAATGGACATGGATGTGACCAAAGACCGGGCCATCCTCAACTACGCGATTGCCGGGCGCGGACGGATCTGGCTTGCCGGGGACACGACCGTTGACGGGGGCATTTTCAGCACGTGGAGCCGCCGGGGCATCTCGCCTTACAACGCGACCGACGAAACGAAAGTTCTCGGCACGATCAACACGGTTCGCACGCTCGCCGAAGTCCGGGCGGACACCTGCCAACTGGAAACGCTCGATGCCAATGGCAATCCCATCGACGCCGACGGCAATCCGTTGGGCGCCAACTACGCGGACCGTTACTATGGACCGCGGGATGAGATCCAGGGCTACCACGAGGGAATTCGGTACGGCCAGCCCGGCAACGACATGCCCGGCCTGGACATCTCGGACTACAACACGGATCTCTACAAACCGGGCCTGACGACGGTCACCGCCGCACCGACCAACCAACGTGTCACCGAGTACTTCCCCCACGCTCCGGGCAATTACTCCCAGCCCAGAACCGGCGGCAGCACCTCCTTCACCCGACACGTGTATGAGAACCAGACGTTCTCCAACGTCATCCTGCCGATGAACCGCCACGCCCTGTTCAAGAACTGCACCTTTGAGAACGTCCTGTACATCGACAGCTCCAAAACCAGCACCTCCAAGTCGAACACCAACAACGTGCGGTTCGAGAACTGCACCTTCAACGGCACCATCGTGACCAACGTCCCCCAGTCGTTCCACTGGGTCCACAACTGCCTGTACTTCACCGGTCAGGCGACCTTCCACAATCAGTCGTCCGTTCCGGAAGCGACGATCCTGGCCCCCCACTTCAATGTGAACCTCGGCAATACGAATCCGCAACAGAGCGACCACAACGTCCTGACCGGCGCCATCGTGGGCGGGATCGTGGACGTACGCGGGAACGCCCAGGTCTACGGCACGATCATCTCCATGTGCGATACCAGCGCCTGGACGAACGGCTACGTGACCAATATCGGCGCCACGCTCGATGACGGCGGCTCCGAAACCACCGAGTTGGGCGATATCGGCGTCATCCGCATTACCCCGCGCGAGGACCTGATGTTGCCCAGCGGCATCATGAGCCCCCTCATCATCAAACCGGACCCCAAAACGTACACGGAGGGCGTTTAGCCCGTCCCCATCGACCCGGAGCACAAGACCATGGCCATGAAGGGAACCTCCTACCGCACGCTCATGCTGCTGACGACCCTGTTCGCCGTCGTCGTCATCTTCCAGGCGACGGTGCGATCCCCCCAGCCCGCTGCTTGTAGTGTGCCGGTAAGGGCATATCCGGACGCGCCGGACACCGCTACCAACCAGGACCCCAATGAGCCACAGGGCAAGGCTGCTACTCACCCACCGGCAATGATCACGGTCATGGCCGAAACCCCAGCATTATGGCTCGATGATGAGCCCGAGGACCCCAACGAGCCCCAAGAGGCCCCGCCCGCAGAGCCGGAGTGAGTGCGACAGGCAAACCGGCACGGGCAGCCGTCACGCCTTTGCCCCCCGCCCAAGGCCAATAACGCAAAGTCGTCAGATCGATCCCCGCGCATGTCATGGCGAGCAAGGCTCGCCGAGCGCGGCAATCATGCCATTGCGAGGCCCGACGCGCAGCGGCGCTTCGCGCCGAGGGCGACGAAGCAACCTCACCCATAGTCGCGGTACTTGTGACACGCGGTACTAGACGAAGTCACGGCTGGACCTGTCAGAATTGACAGAATGGCGACCATCCCGTAGACAAAATGCCGGTCGAGCCGGCGTCTTTGTTTGTGAAATGACCACCAGGCCGAGGACCGCACTTGGACAGGCAGGCAGCGGAAGATCGAATACGGGCGGCGTTGCGGCGGGATGACCCGGCGGCCTGTGAGCTGCTCTGGGACCGCTACGCGGGCGATCTGCTCGCGCGCCTCCAGGCGTTGCTCGGCTCGAAGCACGATGCCGAGGATGTCCTCCAGACGGTCTTCGTCCGGATGGTCTGCAAGCGACGGCACCTGGCCCAGGCCCGCTGCCTGGAAGCCTACGTGCATCAGATCGCGCACCATGAAGCCGTCAGCTTCCTGCGCCGCCGAAGGAAGTCTGGCCCCCATCTGGGGGCCGAACCCTGGCTGGTGCCGGCCCCGGCCGACGACGGGCCCAGGGAGCTGGCGGAGGAGTTGCAGACTGTTCTAGCCCGCCTGCCGCAGACGCAGCGGGAGGTTATCGTGTTGAAAGTGCACCGGGACAAGACCTTTCGGGAGATTGCCACCCTGCTGGAGCTGCCGTTGAACACCGTGGCCAGCCGCTATCGTTACGGCCTGGAGAAGCTCCGGACCTTGCTGAAAGACTTCACACCATGAACGAGAGAGCCCCAGAGAACGAAGCGATCGAGCGACTTCTGAAGAGAGCCCGCCTGGCAGAGCCGTCGGCGGACCTCCGGAGCCGGGTGGTCGGCGCCATGAAGGACGCCTGGCAAGAGGCTCCGCCGGAGGTGCCCTGGCAGATTCCCCTGCGACGTCTGGGCCTTTCGGCGGCCGCGGCCGTGCTCCTGATCTCCGGCGTCAACTATTACAGCACCTGGTCCGTGGCCCATTGGCACGCCGGTCCGCGCCTCGCCGCCAGAATGACGGCGGCCGACTTTGACGATACGCCGGAAATCCCCTACGGACCCTTTGTCCAACACCTGATCGCCGTGCGCCGGTCGTCGGCGCGGGATTCCGCCCTGCTGCTCCAGTATGTGGGCAGGTCGCATGATCCGGGCGACGGGCTGGAAGGGATAGAGACAACGGACGAGCCGGACACCCTGGAACGCAGGAGCCGCCTCGTTCCGGTCGGTTCGGGCGCCGGTTGGCGCGCGTAGGAAGGAGCAGACAGATGCACCGACGATCCAAGAGAATACTGACCGTCCTGGCCCTTCTCAGCATCGTATTCGGCGTGCTCTACGCCGTCGCCCTGGGACGCTCGACCGCGCGGCTCCGCCGGGCATATGCCGCCCTGGAAGCGGATGGCCGGCCGACGCGTGCGGCCGACATCCTGCCGCCGAAGGTTGCCGCGTCCGACAACGCCGCAGTGCTCTATCAGAGCGCCGTCCTGCTGCTCAAGGGGCAGCCGGCCGGGGACAAGAGCCTGTTCGAACAGCTCACGTCCCGCGCCGCACGGACGAGCCGGGAGAGCCGGCAGGAGTGGATCGGCCATGAGGCGGTAACCAAGGCCTTATCCCTTGTGGCGGAAGGGACGCACCGGCCCGCGTGCCGGCTCGAGCATGATCCCGGCAGTGTTCTGGAGGTGATGGACCCGCCTGCGCTGGAGGACCTGAGAAACCTGGCGTCCATTCTGACCGCCCGCGCCCGCTTTGAGGCCGAGGACGGCCGACCGGCCCGGGCGTGGGACCTGCTTGTGACCCAGTTGCGGTTCGCCGATTCGTTGCGCGGCGATCCGTCCTCCCGGACGCAATTCGTCCGCCTGGTGCAGACGGTCTGGGCCGCACGCACGATGCGGTGGCTCTGCGAGACCGCCCTGCCGGCGCCGGAACAGGCCCAGGCCATCGAAGACCTCCTGCGACGGCAGGATGATCTCGAGCCGCTCCTTCAGGCCGCCGACGGCGAGCGGCTGCTGATCGGCGAATGGTTCTTCAATCTGTCCCGCCAGGAGTTGGACAAGATCCTGTGGAAGGAGCGCGAGCAGAACAAGAACAATGTCGTGCCCGCGTCCCTGGTGCGGGCCGAGCATCGAATCCTCTTCCTCGTGCTCGCCTTCAAGCCCCGGCTCGTCACCGATCACGCCACGTACCTGGAAGTGATGCGAAGGCGCGTGCAAGTGCTGCAGGGCCCCTACCGGGACAGAAGACAGTTGGACGAAATCACACAGTGGTCCCTATGGAATGTCCTGACGCACAAGCTGACTTGGTCGGCCCTCAACGAAAAATACTTCTACTCCCGGCTCCAGGCGGATGCACGCGTGACCCGGGCGGGCCTGGCGTTGCTACAGCATCGGCAGGTGCACGGCACGTTTCCGCCAACACTGGAGACGCTGGGCCTGGAGGAATTGACTGACCCCTTCACCGAGGGACCCTTGCACTACCGTACGGAGGGCGAAGGGTTCGTCGTCTACAGTGTCGGCGAGGACATGAAGGACAACGACGGCACGCCCCAGCGGCGCCGGGAGGACTCCGACCCGCGTCGCAAGCCGATCGAGTACGACCAGGTGTGGCGCTTCCCCGACCCGGAGCATCGGGCGGCCCAGGACGCAGATTGAGAGCCGGCGGCCTTCCGGAGAAAGGAACAAGAGCACGGACAGGCGCAAAGCCAAGGAATAGACGAGGAACAGACCCCATGCACAGGCGATCCAAAAGAATACTGACCGTCCTCGGCGTCATCATCGTCGCGTTCGCCGCGCTCTACGCCATCGCGGTGGTGCGCGCGACCACGAGGCTCCGCCGGGCGTACGCGGCTCTCGGAGCGGACGGACGGCCCCTGCGGGCGGCCGAGATCATCCCCCCGGAGGTGCCCGATGCCCAGAACGCCGCGGTGCTATACCAGAGTGCGGCCCTCATGCTCAAAGGACAGGCCGCCGGCGAGAAAGACCTGCTCCAGCGCCTGGACGACCTCTCAGCAGCGCTGTCACAGAAGCCGGTCCATCCCGACCGGATCGCGCGGCAGCAAGAGAACATTGCCGAGCTGCGCCAGCGGATGAGCCTGCCCATCGTCGCGTCCGCCCTGGCCACCGTCGAGCAGGGAACGCAGCGACCCGCCTGCCAGTTTCAACGGGAGTATGCCGGCGCCCTGTCCGTGGACGCACCCTTCCGCAGAAACGTGCGGAATCTCATCCGCATCCTCGGCGCCAGGGTGCATCTTTATGCCGAGGCCGGAGAGACGGCCCAAGCCTGGAGCACGCTGCAGACCCAACTGAAGTTCGCCAACGCCCTGCGCGACGACCCGACCACGATGAGCCAGTTGATGCGGTCGGGTATGATCAGCTATTCGTGCCGTCTCATTCAGAGCCTGTGCGAGAACGAGCCCCCCGAGGTCCAGTTGTCGCGGAGCCTGGAGGATCTCTTGCGGGACATGACCGGTATCGAGCCTTTCATCCGTGCCGTGGACGGGGAACGCCTGCTGATCGGCGAGTGGTTCTTCAACCTGCCGCGCGACGAGATGGACAAGGCCTGGCGCCAGGACATGTTCCACCCGAGCGGGGCCCTGCCGGGAGCTATCGAGGAAGCTCTGCACCGGCTGGGATTCCGGATTCTCGCCTTCCGGCCGCGGCTCGTGGCGGATCACGCCGCCTATCTCGAGGTGATGCGAAAACGCGTGCAACTGCTGCAAGGTCCCTATCGGAGCGCCCAGGAGTGCCGGGACTATCTGAATGTATCGAAGTGGCATTTCCTCACGCACCTGTTCGCCGTGGGCGGCGAGAAATGGGTCCACTGCCGGATGGCGGCGAACGTGCAGGTCACCCGCGCCGGCCTGGCGCTCTTGCGGTATCGGCAGGCCCATGGGGCGTTTCCTCCGACACTGGAGGCTCTGGACTTGGACGGACTCCTCGATCCCTACACGGGTAAACCGCTGCTCTATCGCCCGGAAGGCGAAGGATTCGTGGTCTACAGTGTCGATGAGGATTTGAAGGACAACGGCGGCGTCCCAAAGCCCGAGAAGCAGGACTCCGATCCGCGCCGCCGAAAGCCCCTGGAGGGCGACCGGGTCTGGCGCTTCCCGAGCGCGGAGAACCGGATCGGCGCAGGCGGCAATCCATAGTGCCGCGTGACTCGACCCGATGGTGGCGTTGCGATATGAACAGGACTGGAACAATGGAATATTGGAATACTGGAATGATGGGTGGCATCGCCAAGGCCTCCGGCCTTGACGATGGCTCGCGTACCGCGTTTCACAGGTTCCGGGATGAAGGGGATGGATTGCCGCGCTCGGCCAGCCTAGCTCGCAATGCCATGACATACGGCCGCCTATCCTGTCATTGCGAGGAGCGCAGCGACGAAGCAATCTCCTCCCATCATTCCACCATTCCAGTATTCCAATCCACGTCAGGAGAGAGTTATGGCGTATGACGGCGACTCGACCGCGGTGGAATGCCGGCAGTTGACGAAGGTCTTCCGGCGGCTGCTGGCGGGCCCTGCGAAAACGGTGTACGCCCTGCGGGAAGTCTCCCTGACCGTACACCGGGGCCAGATCGTCGGCTTGATCGGCCCCAACGGGGCGGGGAAGTCAACGCTGCTGAACCTCATCGCAGGCTTGATTCTGCCCGACGAAGGCCAGGTTGCCGTCTGCGGCCGTCCGGCCCGGTCCATCGCGGCCCGCCGCGGCCTGGGATACATGCCGGAGCATCCGGTGTTCCCCGGCCTGTACACCGCCCGCGCGATCCTGCGCTACCACGGGGCGCTGCTGGGGTTGCCCTGGAATGCCGTCGTTCGCCAGATGGACGCATCGATGCAACAACTGCAGATGCAGGAGTTCATGGACCGCCCCGCCTCCGATCTCTCCCAGGGCATGAAACAGCGGCTGGCTCTGGCCGTCGCGATGATGAATCATCCGCGCCTGCTGCTCTTGGATGAACCGAGCAACGGCCTCGATCCGGTGGGGATCATCCAGTTGCGGGAGCTGCTGATGCAGTTGCGGGATTCCGGTGCCGCCATTGTGATCAGCTCGCACCGGCTCGGCGAGCTCGAAAAGCTGACCGCCGACTACCTCTTCATGCATCGAGGCCGGATCGTCAGTTTTGCGGACGAGATGTCCGCGGGCCAGGGGGGCCGGCTGCACGTGACGGTCGTGGCGAACGGTCGGCAGGTCGCGGAGAGATTGACGCCGGCCGGGTGTGTGCTCGACGTGTCCGACACCGAACTGGTGATCGGTGTGAACGACGCGGAGGAGGTCCCCGAGGTGGTGAACGACCTGGTGCAAGGCGGCGCGCGTATTCGCGAGGTACTCCTCCAGCGCGAGAGCATCGAGGAAGTGTTTGTGCGCCTGTGCAAGGAAGGGACATAGTCCATGCGAGCCATTGAGCTGATGAAAGAGACCTTCTTCCGGCGGACCTACATCTGGATCGTACACGTGGTCTGGCTGGCATTCTACGGCGGTTTCTGGTGGTTTCTCTTGCCGGACGCGCTGGAAATGGGTCGCTTGATCTTCATCTGGGGCGGCTTCTTCCTCGCGTTGGCCCTCAGCGCCGGCATCTTCGGGGACGATATCGCCTCGGGACGCATCTGTATCCTGGTGACCAAGCCCTTCTGGACGGGCGAGTTGTACCTCTATCGCCTGCTGGGCCTGTCCCTTCAGGCGGCTGTCCATCTGGTCCTGGCCGGCGGCCTCCTTCTGGCCCTCCACGCCTTCGTGGGCAAAGGCAACATCGACGGCCTCGGCATCTGGCTGCTCGTCACCTGGCTGCTGTTCAATACCTGTGCGGCTTTATCGACCTCGCTGTCCGTCGTCATCAGCCGGGCCTTCAATTCCGTGCTGCTGCTCGTGATCATCCCCACCGCCTATTTTCTCCTGGGCCTGATGGCGATGTACCTGCGGCAGGAGGCGAACGCGGGCCCTCTGGCGAGCTTCATCCGGTATCCCTGGCCGCCGTTTGAATTGCTGTACAAGCTCGCCGCCGGAGAGTGGGGGCAGTATGCCCTGACGGTCGGCAGGTACAGCGTGACCAAGAGCGTCGCGTGCGTCGTCCACAGCCTGATGCTGACGGTGGTCTACAGCATCATCGGCATCGTCCTGCTCAGTCGGCGGGAATACTCGCGGGTGCGTGACTGATGAGAGACAGAATTAATGCCCGTTCGATGTCCATCGCGGCCGCCCTGCTGCTGGAAGGTGGGGCGCTGTACGTGGTCGCCGCCCCGCCGCAGCGCTGGCGGTCCGCGCTGATCGTCAAGGAGGAGCCCGCGGCCCGCGCCCGGTATGAGGCCATGCTCCAGGCGATGCAAGCGGCCCACAGTCTCTCCTATACCAGCCGGTGCAGCGCTCCGGACGGCAGCGCCTCGGTCTATCGAGTCTGGCGGAAGAGACCGAATGTCCTGCGCGTGGAACAAACCAACGAGACCGGCGGGTTCCGCACGAAGGGCACGACGTTTCTCGATGATGGCACTCACCTTTGGGTCCACTGGTCCGGAGATCGGCCGGGCCTTCTCATCGACACCCAGAAGAGCTGGGAACAGATGAGGTCCGACGTTTACGTGAAACAGGCGTCCCTGGCGGGCGCGGATTCCCTCCGGGGCAAGATCGCCCTGTTCGGGACCGCCTGGCTGGAGTTGATCCTGGAGCCGGGCACCTTCCACGGATATCCGGATCCTCTGGACCCTTATATCGACGGGATCCGAAGCCGGGGCACGAATCGGGTCCACGACGAAGAGTGCGACGTGATCGAGATCAGCTTCATGGGGGCCCAACGGACCCGGTATCTGTGGCTCTCCCGCCAGGACCACCTGCCGCGCAAGATCAAGGAGATCGTCCGGGACGCCGACACCCGCGTCACGGTCGAGGAGTGGTCGGACGTCACCGTCAACGCCGAGATCCCGGCGAAGATGCTCGCCTGGTCCCCGCCGCAGGGTTGGCGACAGTGGGACCCGCCCAAGTTGGAGGATTCCCTGCTCCCGAACGGACAAGAAGCGCCCGCCTTCGAGTTGCGTGCGGCCCATGCCGGCAAAATCAAGCTCTCCGACTATCGCGGCAAGGTCGTCTGGCTCTACGTTTGGAGTGCAGGATCACCCCAGTGCCGTGAGGATATCCCCGGCCTTCAGCAGTTGCATCAGGACTACGGTGACAAGGGTCTCGCGATCCTCGGCTTCAACTGTACGGACGACAGGCGGATCGCCGGCGTCTTCCTACGCGAGAACGCCGTGACGCTTCCGAGCGTTCTGGATGCCTCGGAAAGCGCCACCCGGCTGATGCGGCTGGAGTACGGCAACAAGGCAGGGCTCCTTCCGCTCCACTACATCCTTGAGCCGCAGGGCAAGGTCGTCGATGCCTGGTTCGGGCGTGAGCAAAATGCCGAGCGTGTCCTCGCGGCCCTCAAGAAGGCCGGCTTGGAATTGGCCCAGTAGCATGGGCATCTTGGCCATGAGTATCCACGGGCG
>VGYL01000045.1 GCA_016872975.1 Planctomycetota bacterium | reverse complement strand
CGGCCGAAGTAGACATCGTGCCGGGCCGCACCGTCGCCGGCCGACCAGGTCAGAGCCGTCGCCGCACGGATGTCCACAGAGGTGCTCGTCCCGGGCTGCGGGCCCCAGGCCATCCGGACGTCACCGCGCATGACCTGCTGAATCTCAGCCGCGGTCAGGGCCTTGTTGTAAATGCGGACGTCGTCGATCGTGCCGTAGAAGAAGGAGAGCTTCGGGGTTGTCCAGCCACGGGCGCCGATGGAGATCAGGCGGGTCGTGGCGTAGTTGTCGTCCCGGGTATTCGTGTCGGAGTTCCGCAGCTCGCCATTCAGATAGATCTTGTGTCCGGTCTCATCTTTCGTGGCGGTCACCATGTGCCACTCATCGGCGGCCCAGACGGTCTGACCCACGCGGAGGGAGCGGAAGCCAGGGGCCGTATCGTAGTACTTCAAGCCGAGGTCCCCGTTGACGCCTACGCCGTCCTCGACGCCAAAGATCAGGTCGCTGCGCGAACCGATGCACAGCAGATACTGCGCGCCGCTGTTGCCGGCGATGTTCCGGCCCACCTTGAACCAGAGACTATACGTATAGGTCTTGGGCAGGTAGAGGGCCGCGGGGGTACCAAAGTCCACATAGTCGGTGGAGCCGTTGAACTTCAGGGCGCCGCCGAGGAATCCTTCCACCCGCTGCGTGTTCGCCACGAGCGTGCCATAATAGTCATTGCCGGAATGATCGGCCGCGAACGGGGAGATCTCCTCGTCCAGCTTCCACCACGCCAGCAGACTCGGGTCGGTCTTCTCGATGACCGGACGGACGGTGAAGGACCAGACCGGGCCGGGCACGACGGCGCCGGTCGCGAGGTGCTCGTCCACGCGCCAGTAGTAGGTCTTGCCGCGTTCCAGGTTCGCGGCGGCGTAGGTGACGGTCCCCTGCTTGTCGGCCACCTTGGCGGCGGCCGCCCCCGCTTCCACCGCGGCCCGATCCGTGCTCAGATAGACCGTGTGGGTTGCCGCATTGATGCCGGCGAGCCACTCGAGGGTCGTCGCGGGGGTCAGGTACGTGGCGCCGTCGGCGGGCTTGGGCGTCCAGGCGGTCGCCGGCGTGGCGGTGAAGCTCCACACATCGCCCACGTGCACGGTCTTGCCGTCCGCTTCCACCTCGTCCACACGCCAGTAATACGTAGTGCCGGGCTCCAGACCCGCCACGTGGAAGTACATCGTGAACGGGAGATTGGGACCCATCAGATTGGCGGCGGTCAGCTCCGGAGTCGTGCCGACGTAGACGTTGTGCAACAGGGCCGAGGTCCCCGGTTGCCACTGCAGCAGCCCCTGGGAAATACCGACCGCCTTGTCGGCGGGATTCGGCTTGTAGGCTTTGGCCCGGAACGCCAGTTGCTTGACCTCGGCCGCAGTCAGGAGATGGTCATAGAGGCGGATATCATCGTACCGGCCGAAATACTGCTGATTGGTGGCCCACTGGTTGTTGCCGATGAAGAAGGGGCCGCCGACCCCGGCGACCACACCGGCGGTCGCGGCGGCGGCGTTGTAGTTTCCATTGGCCGCACCGGAGTTCACGCGGTCGGTCTCGACGCCGTCCAGGTAGAAGACGGCCTGGCCGGGCGCGCCCACACCCGGCTGGAACGTGACGGCAACGTGCTGCCACTCGCCGACTTTCAGAACCGTCTTCTGGGCGTTGTAGTCCAGGCGGCCGGGCGTCGTGAAGCGGGCGTAGGGACCGCTGGACTTGAACGCATAGTTCTGGTTCCGAGCCACAAAGGCCCGATCGTGACCCGATCCCGCCAGGACGGTGCCCAGGTTGGTCGGGTGGATCCACAAGGCGATGCTCAGGGGCATGGTGCCGGTGAACAGCGTCTTGGGCGGGTTGCCGAAGTCCAGCCAGGAGGCCCCGTCGAACTCCAGCCCGCCGGTGTTGTTCATGCCCTCGGCCCACTTCGGATTGCCCACGAAGGTGCCGTCGATGGCGTTACCGCTGGAGTCCTTGACCGCGGTCCCGGACCCTTCATCGAGCTTCCACCAACCGACCAGCTCGGCGGAAGCGATGGGGGCCAACCCCAGCGCACACACAAAAGCCAAACATACCACTCTCTTGCACATACTCGGTCCTCCTTCTTGAAGTTACGAACTACGAATCACCACTGCACAACACGTCCAGCGCCAGACGGTGGCGCGGCCCGTTCGGTCTTGCGTCGCGCGGGCTTACGCACAACGCCTCCCGCATCCCGAAACACCCGACGCAACCGCTTGTCGATTTTTGCTCTCCTTCACCTCACTTTCCGGCCTTCGTGAGGACGATGTCGTCAAGGTAGATGCGTCCGGCGCCGCCTTTGACGGGGGCCTTCTTGTCGCCGACGCCGAGGGTCAGCTTCCTGACCCGGGCAAGATTCACGCCGGTCAGGCTGTCGAGCGGGATCTTCCACTCGGTCCAGGCGGTCAGTCCGACCGCCGCGGGATCGGGGTGGGTCACCAGGGCGCTCTTGCCGGTGCTGTCCTCGACCGCGAGGTAGAGTTTGTCGGGATCGTTGCCGTAGTTGATTCCCACGTTGACAAGCTGCCACGAGCCGGAGACCGCGCCGGTGGTCGTCACGTCGGAGAACTCCGCGACGCAGGCCGCGGCGCCGAAGTTGTTGCTGGCGACGGCCAGGCCGATCAGGACACGGTCGGCCATGCTGATCGTCACCGGGTTGAGCGAGCGATCGGCGGCGGTGTTCTCGGTGTCGCTCTGGCGGGTCCAGGTCGTGCCGTCGGTGGAGTAGTAGCCGGTGATCATGCTGCCCTTGCGCTCGATTCGCACCCAGAAGGGCAAGGCGGTAAACGCGCCGGCCGCACTATGAGCCGAGAAAGCCGTGCCGCCGGCCACCGGGCGATTCTGGAAGGCCCGGCGCCGGTCGGGGGTCGGGAACATGGAGGCGTAGGTGGAGCCCGGGTCCAGGTTCTCGCGGATCATGACGGCGGCCTTGGCCCAGTTGGTGGTCGTGCCCGTCAGGGAGATCACTTTGGCCGTGATGGCGCCGTCGCCGTTGAGGGTCTTGTAGAAGAAGCGGAAGCTGTCGGCCGTACCCCAGATGTCGTTCGAAGCGGCGCCGATCTTGTACTGGCCGGGGGGCGCTTCGACCACCGCGGGCTGCGCGGGCCGGCCCCGGAACCAGAGGCTCAGATCGGTCACCGCACCGACCGTCCAGTCCTGGAGCGGGCTGAATACGCGCTCGGCCTCGCTGTAGAACGGGCTCTTGACGTTGTTGTAGTCCACGGGCATCGCCTGCCGGCCGCCGTGAACGATCGTTCGCTCGGCAAACGGAGCCAGAAGGTTGCCGACGGTCGAGCCGGTGCCGTTGGTCCAGCCGTCGATCCAGGTCTCGTAGATTCGCTTGCCCTCGTCGTCCGTGTAGGTCTCGAACTCATCGACAATCAGGTACCCGGGGACCGTGAACGACCAGACGTTGCCCTTGTGGACGGTCGTGCCGTCGGCGGCGACTTCATCGATGCGCCAGTAGTACGTGCCGCCGCCGAGCTCCACCAGGCCGCTCAGTGAGAAACTCGCGGCCGTCTGGCGGCCGCGGTACCAGGGCGAACTCGCGTCGGCGGCGTTCACGGCGGCTCGGTCCCGGCCGAAGTAGACGTCGTGCCGGGCCGCCCCGTCGCCGGCCGACCACGTCAGCGCCGTGGCGTCGCGGATATCCAGGCCGGCGCCCGAGGGGGGCTGCGGGCCCCAGGCGAGCCGGAGGTCGCCGCGCAGGAGCTGGCGGATCTCGTCGGCGGTCAGGGCGCGGTTGTAGATGCGAACGTCGTCCATCGTGCCGTGGAAGAACGAGCTGGGCGCCGTCCAGCCGCGGGAGCCGAGGGAGATCATCCGCGTGGTCGCGTAGTTGTCGTTCCTCGCGTTGGTGTCGGAGTTCTTCAACTCGCCGTCCAGGTAGATTTTGTGTCCGGCCGCGTCCCTCGTGGCGGTCACCATGTGCCACTCGTCGGCGCTCCAGACGGTCCGGCCGACCCCGACGGCGCGGAAGCCGGGGGCCGTATCATAGTAGTGCAGCGAGAGGTCCCCATTGACCCCGACGCCGTCGGCGACGCCAAAGACCAGGTCGCTGCGCTGGCCGATACAGAGCAGGAACTGGGTCCCGCTGTCGCCGTTGATGTTCCGGCCCATCTTGAACCACAGACTGTACGTATAGTTGGTCGGCAGGTACAGCGCCGCGGGCGTGCCGCAATCCACGTAGTCGGTGAGGCCGTTGAACTGCAGGGCCCCGCCGAAGTACCCTTGGACCCGCTGCGGGTTGCCCACGAGCGTGCCGTAGTAATCGTTGCCGGAATGGTCGGCGACAAACGGAGAAACCTCTTCGTCGAACTTCCACCACGCCAGCAGACTCGGGTCGGCTTTCTCGAGGACCGGACGGAGGGTGAACGACCAGACCGGACCGGGCACGACCGCGCCGCTCACGAGATGCTCATCCACCCGCCAGTAGTAAGTCTTGCCACGCTCCAGGTTGGCGGCGGCAAAGGTGGTGGTCGCCTGCTTGTCGGCGACTTTGGCGGCGGCCGCCCCGCTTTCCACCGCGGCACGATCGGCACTCAAGTAAACCGTGTGAGTCACGGCATTCATTCCGGTCCGCCACTCGAGGGTCGTCGCGGCGGGCAGGTAGGTCGCGCCGTCGGCCGGCTTCTGGGCCCAGGCGGCCGCCGGCGTGGCGGTGAAGGTCCACACGTCGCCCGTGTGCACGGTCTTGCCATCCGCCTCCACCGTGTCCACACGCCAGTAGTAGGTGGTGCCGGGCACCAAGCCGGCCGTGTGGAAGTACATCGTGAAGGGCAGACCGGGACCCACCAACTCGGCCGGCGTCAGTTCCGGGCTGGTGCCCAGGTAGACGTTGTGCAATACGGCGGTATCGCCTTTGGTCCATTGCAGCAGGGCCTGGGACACCGCGGTGGCCTTGTCGGCGGGGTTGGGTCCGTCCGCCTTCTGGAAGTTGGCGGGTTTGCCCGCGGAGAGGTCTTTGACCTGGCCCGGCGACAGGACCCGATCGAAGACCTGGGCCTCATCGATCATCCCCACCCAGAAATAGTTGCCGGTGCCCTCCGAGGCGCCGCCGCCCAGGCGCAAGACCCGCTGGGTGTTCGGACTCATGACGGCGGTGCTTTGCCCGACGAGATTCCCGTTGATATAGAAGCGTTTCTCCCCGCGGGCATAGGTGGCCGCCACGTGCGTCCATTCGCCCAGGCGCGCGGGGGGACCTGTGGTCGTATTCCAGGCGGTGCCGGTGCCGGTCCAGAACTGCCAGGTGTTGCCCGGCTCCACGTAGATGATATAGCCCCGCTGGGGCGCATCGTCCCGCGACGTGAGGGGGGAACGGTGGCTGGTGCCCCCGGGCGCAGGGTTGGCCCAGATGCTCAGGGAGAAGAACTCCGGCGGGTTGAGGCGGGCACTGTACGGAATATCGACCTTCTGCCCCCCGCCGGCAAACCTCAGGGCGCCGCCGAGGCGGCCGGCGACCCACGTGGGGCCTCCGATCAGGGCGCCCGTCTGGCCGTTTCCGGTGGCATCTGCCGCCGTCTCTCCCGATCCCTCATCCAGCTTCCACCAACCGACCAAGCCGGCGGAAGCAGCCGCGGGCAATCCCAGGGCACACACCATCGCCCAGCAAACCACCCTCTTGCACATATTCGGTCCTCCTTACAGGGTATGTGAGAAGCCGATCTTACGTGGCATGGGCTTGGGGTCCCCTGTGGCACAGCCGCCCTCGGCTGTGATCGAAAGGAACACCCCCGAGGGCGGGGGTGCCACATACTTGGGGTCCCCTTCCAGCCCATGGCTCATCGGCAGGATGCCGAGGCCACGAGACCCCGCGGGCAAGATGCCCGTGCCACTTTCCACACACCCTCCTACAGAGACTCTACCGGCCGGCGACCTACCGGTCGGAGCGCCGTTGGGTTCACCCCTGCGCACCTCCACTGTCGCCCGGTTCCGGGCTGTTTCCCGTTGCCTGCGCAACGGACTACTCTAGATCGACCAAAACCCCTTATCAAATCAGGGTTTTGTGAGCCGAATGTCATCGACGTAGATTCGACCGGCGCCGCCCTTGACGGGCTTGGCCCGGTCGCCGACGCCGAGATACAGCTTCTTGACCCGGGCCAGATTCACGCCGGCGTCGCTGACCGCGTTCAGGGCGACCTTCCACTCGGTCCACTTGCCCGTCTTGACGATCGCGGCGTCGGGATACGTCACGAAGCCCTTGCGGCCCGTGCTGTCCTCCAGACCGAGATAGAGCGTCTCGGCCACATTGGCCGAGCGGCCCCGGACGTAAAGCACCAGGGTGTCAATCCCGTCCGCGGTCCAATCCTGGACGGGGGCAAAGACCAGCTCCGCCTCGGAGTAGAACGGCGCATCGATGTTGTTGTAGTCCAGCGGCAGGGACTGCTTACCGCTGTAGACCACGGTCCGCTCGGCAAAGGGGGCCTGGAAATTACCGACCTGCGAGCCGGTATTATTGGTCCAGCCGTCGATCCAGGTGTCGAAAATGCGCTTGCCTTCGTCATCGGTATAGCTCTCGAAGTCGTCCACGGGCCGGCAGGTGGTGAAGCTCCAGACCGCGCCCGCGCGGACCTCGTTGCCGGCGGCCACTTCGTCCACGCGCCAATAATAGGCCTTCAGCGGCTCCAGCGCTCCCGGCGTGAAGGTCGTTTCTTTCTGGACGCCCTTGCTCGCGCCGGCGGCCGCCTGCGCGACCGCGTTCCGGTCGGCGCTGAAATACACCCGGTGCTCGACCACGCCCAGTCCGGGCAACCAGCTCAGCACCGGCGCCAGCGCGACATTGTTGCCGCCGGTAGCCGGGCTGGGATGGTAGGCGGTCAGCGCCTGGGTGACGAAGGTCCAGACGTTGCCCTTATGGATGGTTGTGCCATCCATCTCGACCTCATCGACCCGCCAGTAGTACGTGGCGCCGGGCGTCAAGGTCGGCACGTGGAAGTACATGGTCAGCGGGGTGCGGGCCTGCACCAGGTCGGCCGCGGTCAGTTCGGGCGAGGTGCCGAGATAGACGTTGTGCAGGACGGCAGTGCCGCCGGCTTTCCATTGGAACAGGGGCATGTTCACGGCGGAGTCGCCGTGGGCCGGGGAGGGGCCGCTGGCCTTGTAGACCCCGTCCGGCGAAGTCACGCCGGGCTTGTAGGCGTAGAAATCGATGTCGAGCGCGCCGCTTTGCGGGGTCGAACCGACCGCCATGGAGATGTAACTGTCGGAGTAATCGTTGCCGGTGCCGGCGGTGAGATAGAACACGCTGGGCTCCGGCGAGCCGTTGAGATAGATATGCACCACGTGGGTGCCGGTGCCGGAGGTGTCCGCCTGGATCGTGATCCAGAATTCATTCCACTGGGTCGGTTCCAGCTCCAGGATGTTGACCGTGCCGGGCTCGGTTCCCTGCATGTCCACGTTGCCCGTGACGGCGGTCCCGTTGAGCTTGTTCATAACCAGACCCCGGCGACCCGCCATCTCATCATCGTCGCCCTCCACGGCCAGAGAGAAGGAGAGGTGCTTGCCGCCGCCGCCCGACTGGCGGATGTTGAAGTTGCCCTTGCCGCCGTCGTGGGGCACATACCCGTCGCCGCCGGCGGGATACGGGGTTCGGGTCGCGCCGCTGGCAAGCTGATCCAGCAGTCCGGAGGTGGGGATCCGGGCGCGGAAGGTGATGGTGACGCCGTTGTCGAGAATATTCGGGGCTACCGCGGCATCGACCCGGCCGGTCATGCTGTGGCCGAACATGATCTTGCGGTTACTGGGGTCCGCGGGGCTGGGCCGGGGATCGCCGCAGTCCTGCAGCCGCAGGAAGGTGACGTTGCCTTCGGTCAGGGCGCTGGCCCCGCCCGGCGAGCGGACGCCGATGGCGGATTCATCCCAGGAGTCGGAGCCGTTGTCGTGGCTCCAGGTGCCGTCCAGGGCGGTGAAACCCGCGCCCGGGGCGGCCTTGTCGCCCTGGTACATGTACGTCCACCAGGTGGGCGGCGCCGGGAAGAGACTCTGGGCGAAAGCGGAGCCGCCGAAGCCGGCCACCAACAAAACAATCAGGACGCCGCGATAGGAAGTCTTTCGATACATAATTCACTCCTCACAATGCAAGTTCCAAGCACTAAATTCCAAATCTCAAACAAATCCAAAATTCAAAGCACCAAGGCTCAAAACGCTGGCGCCACATGGCGGAGCCGTTTTGAATTTGAGATTTTCTTTCCTTTCGAATTTGTTTGGGATTTGGTGCTTGGAATCTGGAATTTTCTTCCAACTACGGTTTGGTCACACGGATGTCGTCGACAAAGATTCGGCCGGCGCCGCCCGGGACGGGACTGGTCCGGCTGCCGACGCCGAGGTACATCTTCTTGACGCGCGCGGCGTTCACGCCCGTCAGGCTGCTCAGCGGGATCTTCCACTCGGTCCAGCGGGTGGTGGTCAGCACGGCGGGGTCGAGGTGCACCACGGTCGCGCGGCGTCCGGTGGCATCCTCAACCGCCACATAGAGCTTGTCGGCGGCATTCGCCGTCTGGCCATAGACATAGAGCGTCAGGGTATCGACCCCCTTGACCGTCCAGTCCTGGGGCGTGGTCCAGGTGCGCTCCGTCTCGGAGAAGAACGGAGACTTCGCATTATCGTAGTCCAGGGGCATGGATTGCATGCCGGAATGGACGGTCCGCTGCTCGGCGAAGGGCGCCGTAATGTTGCCCACAACGGAGCCGCTCAGGCCGTTGGTGAACCCGTCGATCCAGGTGTCGAAGATCGTGGTCTTGGCGTCGAGATCGTCGTTGTAGCTCTCGAAATCATCGAGCACGAGGAAATCGGCGGTGGTGAAGCTCCAGACCTGGCCCTTCCACGGGCTGTCGGGGCTGGCGTCATTGACCTCATCGACCCGCCAGTAGTAGGTCTGGCCCCACTCGAGGGGACCGGGGTCGAAGGTCGTGGCGGCCAGTGCCTGCCGGCCCTGATAGACCTTGGCCGTCGTGCCGGCCTCGGCGATCGCCTGGGCGTCGGCGCCGAAATAGACATCGTGCCGGGCCGCCTTGTCGCCCGCGGTCCACCGCAGGATCGGCGTGGGCGTGACATCTTTCTGCCCCATGGTCGGCCGGGGCCGGTTGGCCTTCAGGGGCAGTTGCAGATAACCCGGGCCCACCACGCTCCGCACGCCGAATGGATCGATCCATTCGAGCCGGGCCTCCTTGGCGTAGGCGGCGTTGAACTTGTTCCACTCCATAACGAGGGAATAGACGTTGCCGGCGGTCAACTGGACGCCCGGGGCGCTGTACTCCGGGTATTGGCCGCTGTTGGGCCAGCGCTCGATCAGGAGCTTGTCGTCCAGCCACAGCTTACCGCTGTCGCGGATGTTGATGATGAAGCGGTACTCGCCGCTGAAGGCGACGTGCAATTCGGCCGACCACCGGGCCGAGAAGTTCAGCACGGGGATGCCGGCGGCGGGCGAGTTGACGCCTTCGACCGTGCCGTTGGGCCAGGTGAAATCGATCTTCGCTTCGTTCCGGACCACGGCGGGCCGGCCGGCCAGGTCGGGATTGGCGAAGTACTCCGCCTTGACGCCGTCATCGGGGCCGCCACGCGTGCTGAACGTCCAGACGTTGCCTTGGTGGAGCTCGCCGGTCGCGGTGTGCTCGTCGATCCGCCAGTAGTAGGCGGTGTCGCTCTGGAGCGGGCCGGGATCGAAGCTGTTGGCCGGCTGCTTGCCTTTGAACACCTGGGCGGCGCCCGCTGCGACGGCGGCCTTGTCGGTGCCGAAATACACGTCGTGCTGGATCGCGCCCTGGCCGAACTCCCAGGTGAGCTTCGCGCCGGCGGGATCGAGCCACTTTATGCCGTCCCGGGGCTTGGGGCCGTAGGCTTTGAGCGAAGCGGCCGTGAAACTCCAGACCTTGCCCGGCGTGCGGGTGCCGTTCGCGGTGACCTCATCGATTCTCCAGTAATAGGTCTCACCGGGCGTGACACCCGGCGCATGGTAATACACGGTGATCGCCTGGCTCCCGCGGAAATCGGCCTGCGCCAGAGTCGGGTCGCTGCCGAAGTAGACCTCGTGCAACACCGCCCCTTCTCCGGGGGTCCACTTGAGCATGGGCAGGGCGACCCCGGCGGCGCCGTCCGCGGGGTCGGGGTTCTCCGCCCGGGCAAAGGAAACGACGCCACCCGCCAACACCTCCAGCACCTGGGCGGCCGACAGGTCCCGGTTATAGATCTGGACCTCATCGATCCCGCCGCGGAAGTTCTGATCGTTCTGGTTGGGATTCTTGCCGATATTCACGTTGAGATTGATGCGATCGATGGTTCCGACCCGGGCGGTCTCGCCCGCCATCCTGCCATCCACGTACGTCTTGAGCACCCTGCCGTCAAAGGTCCCGACGACATGGTGCCAGTCGTCGTTGAACGACCTGCTGATCGAGATGCGGGTGGCGTAGGGCGCCCCGCCGCTCCAAATGGCGAAGATCAACAGGTTGGTGCGGTGCTTCACCTGATAACAGTTGTGCTTGGAGATGTAATGGTTTTGGCCTCCCATTTCCCCGCCGGTCGGATCGCCGGCATCCGTGGTCTTGACCCAGCAGGCGAGGGTCAGCTTCTGGGTGATGTTAAGGCTTTCCGCGTTGCCGACATCGACGTAGTCGCTCCTGCCGGCGGGCTGCGGAAGCTGCAGCGCCTTGCCAAAGCGCCCGTCGATGATCACGGGGGCGCCGTGGAGCGTGCCGTCGTTGCCGCTGCCGCTCAGGTCCGGGACCCGTGTGCCCTGGATATCGTCAAACGACCAGTAGCCCACCAAAGGCCCCGCTTGGCCGACGCCGACGCTCACACCCAGCATCAGCACAAAGGAAAGAGCAACTACCGTTCTGGCCAACATGGTGCATCCTCCTTTCCGATTCAGTCGTGTTTTCTGTCCTACGGCTGGCTTGGCACCGGCCGCAGAAGCACGATGTCATCGAAGTAGAGCCGGCCGGCGCCGCCTTTGATGGGGGCCGCCCGGTCGCCAACGCCGAGAGACAGCTTCTTGACCCGGGCCAGATTCACGCCGGCGTCGGCGAACACGCTCAGCGGGATCCGCCACTCGGTCCACTGCGTGGCCTTGAAGACGGCGGAATCCGGATAGGTCACGGTCCCCTTCTTGCCCGCGGTGTCTTCCAGCGTCAGATACAGCTTCTCGGCGCCATTCGCCGTGCGGCCGCGGACGTAGAGCGTCAGGGTGTCGATCGCATCGACCGTCCAGTTCTGCTGCGGGGTCCAGCTTCGCTCGGCCTCGGAGTAGAACGGCGCGTCGATGTTGTTATAGTCCAGCGGCATCGACTGCTTGCCGCGGCGAATGATGGTCTGCTCGGCGAACGGCGCGCTGGTGTTGCCGACCTGGGAGCCGGTGTTGTTGGTCCAGCCGTCAACCCAAGTCTCATAGATGCGCTTGCCTTCGTCATCCGTATAGGCCTCGAAATCATCCACGGCCCGGAACGTGGCAAAGGACCAGACCGCCCCGGCCTGGACTTTGCCGTCGAGCCCGATCTCATCGACCCGCCAATAATACACGGTCGCATCTTGGAGATTCCCGGGCGCGAAGGTCGTTTCCTTGATCTTGCCTTTGTCGGCGCCGGCCGCGCCCTGCGCGACGGCCTGCACGTTATCGCTGAAGAACACCTGATGCTGCACGGCCCCTTTGCCGGCCCGCCAGGCGAGGGTGGCGGTCGGGGCGACGGCGTTGGCGCCGTTCGCCGGCTCGGGGCGATAGGCCGTCAGCGGCAGTGCCGTGAAGGTCCATACGTCGCCGGTGTGGATGGTCTTGCCGTCGGCCTCGATCTCATCGACCCGCCAGTAGTAGGTCCGTCCCGGCACCAGCCCCGGGGCGTACCACTGCATCAGCAGCGGCGAGCGGGGCCCGACAAGCTGCGCCTCGGTCAGCTCGGGGTCGGTGCCCACGTAGACGTTGTGGAGGAGGGCCGTGACGCCCGGTTTCCATTCGAGCAGGGGATTCTCGACATCGTCGGCGCCGTCCGCCGGCTTGGGACTCCAGGCCTTCACGCGGGGCGCGGGGTGGTGGTTGACCAGTTCGACGACCTCGGCCGGCGACAGGGCGCGGGCGTAAACGCGGGCCTCGTCGATCAGACCGGTCCAACTGCAGTTGGTGCAGGCGTTGCGCGATCCGATCATCACCGGCAGCGTGTTGTTGCTATGCTGGGTACCCGGGACCCCGGTCGTGACCGTGCGGCGCAGCTCGCCGTTGACATACACTTCCATGACCGCGCCGGGTCGGTAGACGCCGGCCATGTGGACCCATTCGTCGGTCACCAAGGGCTTGGTATCAACCGCGCTGACATTGGTCGCGCCGCTGGAGGCCACCTGGAAGGTAGCCGGGAACCGGACCCCGCCGGAGGTGGCTTCGATGTTCAGGCTCCAGGACCGCTGCCCGCTGCCCCCGGACTTGGCAATGATCCGGGAGTTGTTCGTATTGGTGTTGTTCAGGAGCACCCAGGCGGCCAGGGTCATCGCGCCGGTGAGCTGCAGCTTGGGGTCATCGGCCACGCGGATGAAGCTGTCGGCCGCGCCGGTGAACGCCATGGCCGAGTCGGGGTAGCCGAGCCGGTCCGCGGCCGGGGTGACTTTGCTGATGGTCCCGTGCAGCTCGTTGCCGCTGGCGTCCTGGGCATTGCCGTCCAGCGGCCAGTAGCCGACGAGACCGGTCGTAATGTCCGCGCCGACGGTGGCGGTCAACAGCACCGCCAAGATGAGACTGAACTTCACTGGGGGGATTCTCTCTCTGTCCATAACAGTCCTCCAACGCCGATGTGAAAATGGGGAAACACTCGCGAGCGGGCCGGGGCCGGCCCCTCGTGAGGATCGACGATCCCAACTGGACTCCACCCTCCGGTGCACCATGTCCTCCGGATGCGACAGCCAAGATGCTGGTCCGTCGTCATCGACCGACCGTCGGCAAGGCAGAAAATCAGGGGCACACCACCGATCGCCGGCGCGTGCGCGCGTCACCTACCCGACCAAGCCCTGATGGGCCACAGAGCAGTTTTAAGTTTGAAGTTTCAAGTGGTAAGCAAGAGCTTTCGACTTCACCCTTCACACTTCACACTTCACACTTTACACTCGTTATTCAATATACCCGATCTGTCACCCGGCGGTCAATGGAAAACCCGATAAAAGAGACCGCGGCCGAGCAAACAGGCGTCTCGGCGTCGCTCGTCCCGCGTCGCTCGCGAGAGACGGAGCCGCTCCGACGAGCGACGATGCTTGGCACGGGAGAGATTATTTCCTTGACAAGACCCAAGATTCGCGGTATTCTATTCGTTGGAAAGAGTTGCTGTGATGAGAGGATAGCGTGATCTGGCGTATAGCGACGCTTGGGGTGGACTCTCGACACAGGGTGAATCGAGGAGTATGTGATGGAACGAAGAGGGGCAGTTTTGCTCTTGCTGGGATGGGTCCTGGCGAGTACCGGAACCGCCGGCTACACCATCGATGGCAGCCTTCACGATTGGGGCGTGATCCCCTTCGTGAAGTGGGCCCCGAGCGGCTCTGCCGTCTATACCGAGACGAATAACATCAACCTGTACGCGGCGGAGTACTACAGCGAATTGTATGACGTCGAGGCGATGTACTTTGACTCCGACGCCACGCATTTCTACGTGGCCCTCGTCACTTCCTATCCCCTGCTTGCCCCCAGTCGGGCGGGCGATCTCGGCCTCGACCTCGATGGCGACATGACCATCTCGGAGCACGGCATCGTGCACGGACTGGAATATGCCATGCGCGTGGGATCCAGCCCCCTGGGGCAGATTCTGCACAACCCGGTCTGGGACGACACTTCCGCCTATTGGCACGACCCGGATGGCTGGCAAGGGTCGCCTTATGACGCCTTGGGCGGCACACCGGTGGGTTTTGCGTCCGTCGCGATTCAGTACTACCCCAATATGGAATTGGGCACGTATATTCTGGAGGCAGCGCTGTCGCGGGATCTCCTGGGAGGCAGTGCCGGCGCGGCCGGTGGGCCCGCGGGGTTCCATTTCACGATGTATTGCGGCAACGACTCGATCAATCTCACGGGGACCGCGGTTCCCATTCCCAAAATCCCGGCGCCCGGGGCCCTCGCACTCGGCAGCCTGGGAGTGGGATTGGTCGGCTGGCGGCGGACAATGATCGGCCAGCGGTTGCGGTTGCGATGCTCGTAACGGTTGCGTCGAGCGTCCCGCGGCGCCGTGCGACGCGACCGTTCGACGAAACGAGCCGCGCAACCGTCCCACGTGCAACGATCTGTGCGAAACGAGCCACGCAACCGCAACCGATAGCCGAGTCTCAGGCGATGCGGGTCCGGAGCCAGCCGGGACGATTGGTCGTGACGCCGTCGGCGCCCATCGCGCGCAGGCCCAGGGCGTGAGCGGGATCGTCCACGGTCCAGATGTAAAGCCGCAGGCCGGCGGCCTTTACGGCCTGGGCGAAGCGCCGCGTCAGACCCGACCAGTGCACGTCGAGGCCGTCGAGGCCCGCTGCTTTCGCCTGTGCAATGATGGAATGGCCGTACGACAGCACCAGCCGCTTGTCGCAGAGCCAATACGCGGGGACCTCCGGCAGCAGTTCCTTGGCTGCCTGCATCGTCTCGAGGTCGAACCCGATGAGGACGACCTGGGACTGCCTGCCGCTGCAGGTGACGGTCTCCACCAGGGGTGGCAGGATTCCCGGGCCGCACTTGATCTCGATGAAGAGCTGCCGGCCCGCGGGCACGGTCCGCAGCACTTCCTCCAGGTAGGGGATGCGCTCGCCGGCGAACCTGGCATGCTTGCAGCGGCCGACATCCAGCCGCCGCAGACGCGAGGAGTGGGTCGCGGCCACCTCCAGGCACACACCGGCGGTCCGGTCCGTCATCTCATCGTGGATGGCCACGATCCGGCCGTCCCGCGTCAGGCGCACGTCCACCTCGACGGCGTCCGCCCCCTGCCGCCAAGCCAGCTCCACCGCGGCCAGCGTATTCTCCGGCGCCAGATGCGAGGCCCCGCGATGGGCGACGATCTGAAGATCGGCCGGGCGGTCCGCACGGCCCGCACGCCGGCGCCGAATCCGGCCCGACGCCATCGACAACGAGGCATACAGCGGAGCAAACAACATCATCTTTCCTGCGATCCGAACTCTTCATCCATGCCGCCGGTTCCCGGACGTCGGCTCACTCGTGCGGCGGCGCACCCGATCGAGCGGCCAGATTCTATCAGAGGAAGAGGTCGAATGCACGCGCGAGCCAAAGACCGCCTTGACACGAGCGACGGTATGGCTATACTTGGTATAGCCATTGGAGAATCGAACATGGTAACGAAAGTACAGAAATGGGGAAATAGTCAGGGGTTGCGTTTGAGCCGCCAACTGCTGGAAGAGGCCCGGATTTCGGTGGGCGATGAAGTGGATGTCGCGGTTCACGAGGGGGCGATCGTCGTGGCTCCGATCAAGCGCCGGGGGGGCAAGCACGATCTGCGGGAGTTGGTCAAACGAATCCCGAAGGATTACAGGGGCGAGGAGCTTGGCTGGGGCGGCCCGGTCGGCAAGGAGGTCTGGTGATGGCCGGCTATGTTCCGCAAAGAGGCGATCTGATCGCCGTCACGTTCGATCCGCAGTCCGGCCACGAGCAGCGCGGACGCCGACCCGCCCTGGTCATCAGCCACTCTCTCTTCAACAAACATACCGGACTCGCCATCGTCTGCCCCATTACCACGGCGGACCGCGGGTTTCCGTTCCACGTGGGCATGGTCGGGTGTCCCCAAGTGACGGGTTATGTAATGGTGGAGCAAGTCAAGTCCATCGACTTCCGCGCCCGGCGCGTCAAGCGCATCGCCAAATCGCCTCCGAGCATACTGGAAGAAGTACTCTCCATCCTGGAAACGTGCCTCTACTGAGCGGCCCGCAGGGACGGAGCCCGTCTGTGCCGCGGACTCGCTCGTTGCGGATGCTCATCGTTCCTTTCTCGAGTGGGTAACCGCCGTGTCGGTCAGACGACGGGCTCGACGTTGTACATCTGGCAGAAGCGGCGGAGGGCCTTGGCGTAGTCGCCGTAGACCATCGTCAGGTGGTGGCCCTTGAGCTCGGTCACGTCGGCCAACTCGTTGATGGTGGTCTCGGCGTTGGTGCGGCAGCCGCCGGCCTGGGGCACGGGGGGACAGCCGACGACCTTGCCGGAATAGACGAGCATCTGCGGCGTCGCGGTGTCGGCCTGGGCGGACAGGTACTTGGTGATCGTCACCTCCTGACCGGGCGAGAACAGCACGCGGGGCACGCAGCCCCAGCCGGCCTCGGCGTGGTTCATCAGCAGGTACGGCTCGGGCGGCGCGCCGATGCCTTTCATGCGCGAGGCGCTCGTGCAGTGGGCACAGAAGTAGTGGTTCCGCTCCGTCTCGACCGTGGGGTTGTGCTGGAAGCCCGGCTTGTCGAACAGGTA
>VGYL01000044.1 GCA_016872975.1 Planctomycetota bacterium | reverse complement strand
CGTGACCTTGGCCTATGACCCGTCCGCGGGCGCGGGCGTTCTCCGTTGGAAGGCGAATCCCATTGGTCGCGTGCCGGTCCGGTACCGGATCTACGGCAGCGACGAGAAGGGTTTCACGATTGCCGATCAGAGACATCAGGGCGTCGTGGGGGTAAGCAAGACGGAAATGGCCGATTGGGTCCCGTGGTTTCCCGCCAACTTCATCGCCGAGACCACCGCGACGGAACTGGCGGTCCTGGGGCGAGACGTGGACTTGCCTGCCGCCCACAAGACCTATTACCGCGTCGTGGCGGTCGACGAGCAGGGTCAGCGGAGCGGCCCATCCGATTACGTCACGGCCCCACGTCCCGTCATCTACAGCAAGCCGGTGACGGCCGCGCAGGTGGGCGCCGAGTACCGCTATCAGGTCCGGGCCAATCGGTCTTTGGGCGACCTCAGCGCGCGGATGGTGGAGGCCCGCCAGGTGAGCGGCTACTTCGATATCGAGAAGCCCCGCTTTACGCTCACCAAGGGGCCGGGGTGGCTGCGGATCGACGAGACGACCGGCCTGCTCTCGGGCACGCCGGAGACGCCGGGACGGGTCGAGGTGGCGGTCGCTGTCGTCATAGACCGCCCGGTGCGGAAGCTGGACGAGGCCGTGCTCCGTTGGGGGAACGAGAAGGTCCTGTCGATCGATACCGAGCGGATCGGCACCGCGACCCAGGAGTTCATCATTGAGGTCGTGAGCCGAATTGACAGGGCGAACGCAAGGCCCCGAGAGTGAGTACCTGGACGGCGTCAACGGGTGGCAGCGGCAAGGCCGTAGGCTTTGCGCAGGCCTTGCCGATGGCGACGGGCGAAACCATCGGCAAGCTCCGAAGACTCCGCTTGCCGCTGCCATCCAACCATGTCTTGCGACTTTGCGGTTGCCCTGGCCGAATTGACCCTGCGCATTGAATCTGACGGGGCGTCGTGATATCATAGGGACTCGGTTCGCCGCGTGGAAAAGGCCGGGGCGGCCGGTAAAGGAAGGTAGGGAACTATGAGGATAGGCGTGTCCGTGCTGGCAGGCGCATGGATTCTGGGGGCAGGCCTGGCGGCGCACGCGCAGACGACCCTGCGGTCGGAGGCCGAGAAACGCGGTTTCCTGATCGGTTGTGCGGCGTGGGAGTCGGGCACGAACGGGCACGAGCCCGCCTACACCGAGACCCTGGCGCGAGAGTTCAACCTGATCTCCACCCGGGCACAGTTGTGCACCGGCGTCGTGCAGCGCATGCGCGGGATCTACAACTTCGAGGAGGCCGACAAGGTCTTCGACTTCGCCCACACGCACCAGATGAAGGTTTATGGTCACTGTCTCGTATCCAGCCAGGACAATTCCGCGACACTGCCGGGATGGATCAAGGACGGAGGCTTTTCCCGCGACGAGCTGCTGGTCATCCTGCGGGAGCACCTGCACACGGTGGCCAAACGGTACCGGGACCGGGTGGCCGTGTGGAACGTGGTGAACGAGCCGATAAGGGAAGGCTGTTTCTGGCGGAAGAACGTGGGTGCGGACTGGGTCGAGCAGGCCCTGCGGTTTACCCACGAGGCCGACCCGAACGCTACGCTCCTGATCAATGAGTTCAAGGTCGAGCGCGGGCCGGCGGACGGGCCCAAGTGGACGCAGTTCTACGCGCTGGTCGAGTCGATGAAGGCCCAGGGGGCTCCCATTCACGCCGTAGGACTCCAGTGCTATTTCGACCGGTCCACCGCAGTACAGGACTTGGCCCATGCTATGAAGCTGTTCGCCGATATCGGGGTGAAGGTGTACGTTACGGAACTGGCGGTGCGCGTGTATACCGATGTGCCTACGCCCCAACACTTGCAGGGTCAGGCGGCCATGTATCGGTCCGTCCTGAAGACCTGCCTGGAGGCGCCGAACTGCAACGCGATGACCGTCTTCGGGGTGACGGACAAGCTGCACTGGCTCGTGTTGCGGCAGGGCGCCAAGGAGTCGCCCGTGCTCTTCGACCGCCGGTACCAGCCCAAGCCCGCCTATTATGCCCTCCTGGACGAATTGAAAAAGTCGGATGACGCTTCGACGCAGTAACAATCGACAATCGACAAGAAAAAGGAGCAACTCATGAGAACATGCGTATTTGCGTTGGTGCTGGCCGTGGCTTCCGCCTCGATGGCGGCCGAGTCACCTGTATGGGCAACCCAGGACCTTAAAGCGGGCATCATCGGGACCGACACGTCCCACGTGCCGGCGTTTACGCAACAGTTTCAGAAGCATCCCGAGTGGCGGATCAAAGTCGTGGCGGCGTTCAAAGGGGGCAGCCCCGACCTGCCGACCAGCGCCGACCGCGTCGAAGGGTTCGCCAAAACCATTCAGGAGAAGTACGGTGTCGAGATCGTCGACAGCATCGAAGAGCTGCTCAAGAAGGTGGACGTCGTCCTGCTGGAGAGCGTGGACGGCCGGCCGCACCTGGCCCAGGCCACGCCCGTCCTGAAGGCCGGCAAGCGCCTGTTCATCGACAAGCCCCTGGCCGCCAGCCTGGAAGACGCCCGCAAGATCGTGCAACTGTCCAAAGAGACCGGCACGCCGTTCTTCAGTTGCTCTTCGTACCGCTTCCATCCGGACATCCCCCGGCTGCGGGACAATCCCGGCGTGGGCAAGGTGACCAAGGTCCAGGGCAGCTCGCCTTTCAACATCCTCGCGTTCCACCCCGATCTGTACTTCTACGGCATTCACGGGGTCGAGGCCCTCTATGCGGTCATGGGACGCGGCTGTGTGAGCGTGTCGCGCAAGGTCGAGAACGGCGCCGACATCACGACCGGCCAATGGAAGGACGGCCGCATCGGCGTCTACTACGGACCGGCCAAGGGCGAGAAGGTCCCGGCGATCCGCATCTGGGGCACCGAAGGCACCACCGAAACCAAGGGCTCCGGCGGCTACGACGGCGCCGTCCAGGCGATTGCCGAGTTCTTCCACACGGGCCGCCCGCCCATCGATCCGATGGAAACCCTCGAAATCTTCGAGTTCATGACCGCGGCCCAGCACAGCAAGGAGCGCGGCGGCGCGTCCGTACCGCTCGCCGAGCTGCGCAAATAAACCGCGACCAGTCGCAGCCCCCGGGGTGGCACAGGCGTTTGTAGTGTGCTCGTAAGAGCATATCCGTTTGTAATGTGCTCGTAAGAGCATAACGCCGTTGAGAGGTCACCCGATATGCTCTGACGAGCACACTACGAACCGGCAGGGTAATGAAGATGACTTGTGAGGATATGGCAGGACCGTTCTCAAGACGCGCGTTTCTGCGGTGCGCCGGCGCCGTCTGCGCGGGCGCCCTGACCGGCAGGGGATTCGCGGCGGTTGCCGTACCGGCGGCGGGGCGGCTGCAGCGCAAGCCCAACATCGTCGTCATCATCAGCGACGATCAGGGCTACGCGGATATCAGCTTCAATCCGCACCATCCCAAAGAAGTGTCCACGCCTCACTTGGACGCCCTGGCCCGGGAAGGCGTGTTCTTCACGCAGGGCTACATCAGCGGGAACGTCTGCTCGCCGACGCGGGCGGGCCTGATGACCGGGCGTTACCAGCAGCGAGCCGGCATCTATACGGCGGGCGAGGGCGGCTCGGGCCTGCCCCTGCAGGAGACGATCTTCCCGCAGTACCTCAAGCCCGCCGGCTACGTGTGCGGGGCGTTCGGCAAGTGGCATCTGGGTCTGACCGCCGAGTACAATCCCGCGGCCCGGGGCTTCGATGAGTTCTATGGTTTCCTAGGACGCGGGGCGCACGACTATTTCAAGCTGGACGATCCGGACTCACCGCTCTATCGCAACCTGGAGCCGATCAAGGACCACGGGTATCTCACCACGCGGCTGACGGACGAGGCGGTCTCCTTCATCCGACGGCACAAGGACCGGCCGTTCTTTGCCTATCTGGCCTACAACGCCGTCCATGCCCCCGCCCAAGCTCCGGAGGAGGATATCGGGCGGTTCAACACCGGCGACCCGCAACGCGACATTCTCATGGCGATGCTCCGGCACCTGGACGCCGGCGTCGGCCGCATCGTGCAGACGCTCAAGGCCGAGGGGCTTTGGGAGAACACGCTGCTGTTCTTTCTCACCGATAACGGCGGCGCCCGGGCCATGCACGCCAACAACGCGCCCCTGCGCGGCTTCAAGCAGCAGAACTACGAAGGCGGCCTCCGCACCCCATTCATCGTCTCCTGGCCCGCGCGCGTCCAGGGAGGCCGCACGTGTGACACACCGGTAATCTCGCTGGATATCCTGCCCACGGCGCTGGCCGCGACGGGAATCGAGCCTCCCAAAGACCGGCCGTTCGACGGCAAAAGCCTGCTGCCGGTTCTGCACGGGAGGACGCCGGTGCTGCACGAGCACTTGTTCTGGAGCGAAGGCGGCAGTACGGGCGAATGGGCGGTCCGCGCGGGGAACTGGAAGCTGATCGCCCACGGCGACCGGCGCGAGCTCTACGATCTCGGCGCCGATCCCGCCGAGGAGGCGAACCTCGCGGACCGGCATCCGGACAGAGTCAAGCAGCTTTCCGTCCTCTACGACGCCTGGCTGGACGAGATGGCCCCACCCAACAGCGGCGCCCCCAAGCGCTGGGGAGGAGCCCCGACGGGCGGCTCGCCCAAAGGCCGGACGAAAGAGAAGAAGCAGGAAGAACGCAAGAAGGCCCGTGCGGCGGACAAGAGTCTATAGAAGCATGCAGACCACCCCCATATCATCGCGAGCGCAGCGAAGCAACCTCGTCCCGCCGATGGGATCAAGATTGCCTGGGTCCCCAAACACAGAACGTCGCGTTTGGGGTGCTCTTCCCCGGCACTTGCAGGGGCAGGCTTGCTGCGCCGCGTCTTGGAAGAGGGCAGCTTGGGTGCCATGTCTACGGCTTTGCGTAGACATGCCACACCGGGGGCGAGAGACATGCCTACGAGGCGTAGGCATGGCACCCTGGAGACGGTGGGTTTCTCTCCCCTACCCGCCGCGCCGCGGCTTCGTGACTCGCAATGACACATTCCGGTTCGTGGCGAGGGCGTCCCGCCCTTGCGTCACGCGGGCATCCTGCCCGCGATGGGTGGCATCGCCAAGGCCTCCGGCCTTGACGATGGTCCCACGCACAGGCAAGCCACCCTCGTCACGGGCCGAGGCCTTGGCGATGCCACCCGGCTGTGACTGGTGCGAGGTCAGAGGAAAGGGATACCATGGGCCAAAATGAAATATTGCGACGAGAGTTTCTGAGACTGGGTGCGGCGGGCGCGATGGGGGGATTGCCGCTGCGGGCTTTGCACGCCGCCGCAGGGAGTTCCGAGCCGCGGCTGAACGTGCTGTTCATCACCGTCGATGACTGGCGGAACGAGGCCGGGTGCTATGGTGTTCCGGAGATTCACACGCCGAACATCGATCGTCTCGCCGCCCGGGGGATGCGTTTCGATCGGGCCTATTGCCAGTTCTCGATCTGCAATCCGAGCCGCACGTCGCTGCTGACCGGCTTGCGGCCGGATACGACGCGCGTGCTCGACAATACCGTGCACTTTCGCAAGGTCCTGCCGGATGTCGTCACGTTGCCCCAACTCTTCCGGCAAAACGGCTGGTACACCGCCAGTTATGGTAAGACGTTCCACGTCTTTGGCGGCGCGGACAGCCAGGACGTCGTCGGGGTCAACGCAGGCCAATCCTTCGATGAGGCCGAGATCTTCAAACCCACCGCCCGGGGTCAGCAGGGTGAAGGCCGCAACCTCACCGGCGGTGAGGTCCGTTGGTGCAGTTGGAAGGCCGCCGAGGGCGACGACGAGGACCAGCCCGACGGGCAAAACGCCCGTGCTGCCGTCCGGTTCCTGGAGCAACGGCGCGACCGGCCGTTCTTCCTGGCCCTGGGCTTCCACAAGCCGCACGATCCCTTCATTGCCCCGAAGAAGTACTTCGATCTCTACCCGGTGGATTCCATCAAACTGCCGCAGGACCCGTCCGGACGTGCGCCGGATCTGCCGCATGCCATCGGCAGCGGCTGGAGAACCGCGTTCGACCGCTTCACCGACCGGGAGCGCCGGGAATTCAAACGGGCCTACTATGCCGGCACCTCATTCATGGATGCGCAGCTCGGCAAAGTCCTGGATGCCCTCGATAGCTTCCAACTGTGGGACAAGACCATCGTCGTCATGCTCGGCGATCACGGCTACCATCTCGGCGAGCGAGGGTGGTGGAACAAGAACACGTTGTTCGATCTCTCCGCCCGGTCGCCGCTGCTCGTCTGGGCGCCCGGCATGAAAGCGGCGGGCCGGCCTTGCACCCGGCTGGTCGAGTTCGTTGATCTGTATCCGACGCTGGCCGAGCTTGGCGGGCTCCGGCCGCCGGCAAATCTGGAGGGGCGCAGCTTCGTCCCGCTGTTGGCGGACCCGCAGCGATTGTGGAAACAGGCCGCGTACACGCAGGTGGGCCGGGGCCGCGGTGCCCAGGGTCGCAGCGTGCGCACGGACCGCTGGCGCTATACGGAATGGGCCGAAGGCAGGGAGGGGATCGAGCTCTACGATCAAGTGCGGGATCCCAGCGAATGGCACAATCTCGCCCGCGATCCGGGGCACGCCGCCGTGGCGAAAGAACTTTCCGCGCTATTGAAGGAGAAATCATGATCGGTCGTGAAATCCGTCGCCGTGACTTGTTGAAACTGGCAGCCGCAGGGACGGCGACGCTGCTCGGTCCGCCCGCAGGGAGGGCCGCGGGCCCCAAGAAACCGAACATCGTCTTCGTGCTCAGCGACGACCTGGCCCAAGGCGACGTGGGCTGCTACGGCCAGAAGCTCATCAAGACCCCATGTCTCGACCGCATGGCCGCCGAGGGCACCCGTTACCTGCAGGCGTATTGCGGCACGAGCGTCTGCGCCCCCTCGCGATCGTCGCTGATCACCGGCCTGCACGCGGGCCACTGTCCGATTCGGGCCAATCGCGAGATCCAGCCGGAAGGCCAGATGCCGCTGCCGGCCGGCACGTTCACCGTCGCCCGGATGCTCAAGGACGCCGGCTACGCCACCGCCTGCATCGGCAAATGGGGCATGGGCATGTTCGACACGACCGGCAGTCCGCTGAAGGTCGGCTTCGACCATTTCTTCGGCTACAACTGCCAGCGGCACGCCCACAGCTACTTCCCCACGTACCTCTATCGGGACGACCAGCGGTTCGAGCTGCCCGGCAACGACGGCAAGAGCGTCGGCCAGACCTACGCCCAGAACCTGATCGCCAACGAGGTCCTCGACTGGGTGCGAACGAACAAGGACCGGCCGTTCTTCTTGTTCCACTCCATCACGCTGCCGCACGGCCGGTTCGAGATTGACGACGTCGGCCAGTACGCGACGATGGATTGGACCCCGCTGCAGAAGAACTACGCGGCCATGGTATCGCGGCTGGATAGCGACATCGGCCGCCTGCTCGACCTGCTCAAGGAGCTGCGGATCGACGACAACACGATCGTCTTCGTGGCCGGCGACAACGGCTCGTCGTTCAATCCCCAGTCGGAGCTCGGCCGCCATTTCAACCAGGCGGGCAACGGCCTGCGCGGCTTCAAACGCGACTTGTACGAGGGTGCTTTACGCCAAGCGGCCATCGTGCGCTGGCCCGGCCAGGTCCCCGCGGGCCGGGTCAGCGACGAGCCGTGGGCCTTCTGGGATTTTCTGCCGACCGCGGCGGAGCTGGCGGGGGCCAAGCCGCCCGCCTCGTTCCGGCCGGATGGTCTGTCCCTCGTGTCGTTCCTGCGCGGCGGACCGGCGCCGCAGCGCGAGTACTTCTACTGGGAGCTGCACGAGCAGCAGCAGTCGCTCCAGGCGGTACGGTTCGGCGACTGGAAGGCCGTCCGCAATGGTCCCTCGGCCGCGATTGAGCTATACGATCTCAAGATCGATCCCGGCGAGACGAAAGACCTGGCCGGGCAGAACCCCGATCTCGTCGCCCGGGCCGAGGCGCTGATGAAGGCCGCCCGGACGGAGGACCCGAACTGGCCCCTGCGCGACCGCCCGGCGCGCGGGCCGCAACAGAACAAGCAGAAGAACAAGGAATCCGAGACTCGTACTTGACCGAAGACCCACTGTTTCGGGTGGCAGTCTCGTTTGTCGTGTGCCCGTCAGGGCACCGTAGCATGGGCGTCCCGCCCGTGAAAGCAGAGCCGAAAGGGCCCTGCGTTTCATGGCCAAGGTGCCTCGCTGCTCCACACATCAATGAGTACCGAAGAAAGGGAGACCAACATGAAACGACGTGAATTTCTGCTCCGCTCTCTGGCGTTGTGGGCCGGAGCACGGACCGGCTGGGCCTCAGCAGCCGCCAAGCCGAGCAAGCCAAATGTCCTGTTCATCGCCGTGGATGACCTGAACCACTGGGTCGGCCATCTCGGGCGCAATCCGCAGACGAAGACGCCGAACATCGACCGCCTCGCGCAGATGGGCGTCACGTTCACGCGGGCCAACTGCGCCGCCCCCGTGTGCAACCCGTCGCGGGCCGCTTTGATGTCCGGCCTGCGCGCCAGCACGACAGGCGTCTACGACAACGGGCAGGATTGGAAGCTGGCCATCACGAAAGAACAGACGCTCACGACGCAGTTCCTCAAGGCCGGCTACCACGTCTTTGGCGCCGGCAAGATCTATCACAGCAGTGACCACCGCCCAGGCGAGTGGACGGAATACTTCGAGAAGGCCGGCGGTGGCAACCTCCTGCGGCACCCGTCGGCGCCGGATGACGGGGTGGGCGGCATCAAGTTCTGCCCGCTCGATGCCCGGGACGAGGACATGCCCGACTACAAGGTGGTCAGCTATGGGATCGAAAAGCTCACCCAGAAGCACGACAAGCCGTTCTTCCTGGCCATCGGCCTGGTCAAGCCGCACATGCCGTTCAGCGTGCCGAAGAAATACTTCGACATGTTCCCGCTCGACAGCGTCCAATTGCCGCCGCATCGGGAGAATGATCTGGACGACGTGCCCGCCGCCGGCATCAAGATGGCCAAGCCCGACGGCGACCACGCCTTGATTCTCAAGTCCGGCCGCTGGAAGGACGCGGTGCAGGCGTATCTCGCCACGATCGCCTTCTGCGACGCCCAGGTGGGCCGCCTGCTCGACGGCCTGCAAGAGTCCGCCTACCGCGACAATACGATCATCTGTTTCTGGAGCGATCATGGCTGGCATCTCGGTGAGAAATCGCACTGGCGGAAGTTCGCCCTGTGGGAGGAGGCGGCGCGGACCGTGTTCATCTGGTCGGCGCCCGGCGTCACGAAACCCGGCGGCGTCTGCGCGCGGCCGGTGGACTTCATGAGCATCTATCCCACGCTGTGCACGCTCACCGGCCTGCCGCGACCCGCCCACGTCGAGGGCCACGACATCCGCCCGCTGCTGGCGAACCCGAGAGCACCGTGGGACCACGCCGCCGTGACGACGTTCCGCAAGGACAACCACAGCATCCGCAGCGAGACCTGGCGCTACATCCGCTACGCCGACGGCGGCGAGGAGCTCTACAACCACGATAAAGACCCGTACGAATGGACCAATCTGGCGAAAGACCCGCAGTACGCCGCGGTGAAGGTCGAGCTGGCCGGATTCGCGCCGAAGGTCAACGCCCCCGAGCTGCCGCGCGGTACCGGCATCAGCGAATCCAAGCAGGGCGGCGCCGCCCGCGACAAAGCCGCCAAGAAAGCCAAAGCCAAGGCCAAGGCAGGTCCGTAGTGTGTCCGTAAGGGCACCGTAGCATGGGCATCCCGCTCTTGCGTCGCGAGGCCATCTTGGCCTTGTCTTGTCGGACCATGATGCGCTCATGGTTGCCGAAGTGCGAGAGCAGGCCCTCGCCGCGAGGAACAAGGGCGGGACGCCCTCGCCACGCGGGCTGGGCCCCTGTAGGCCCTGGTGGGTGCCCCATGCGCCACCGGCATTGCAGACTCTGACAGCATCCGGTAAGATGGCCGGCACTGTCAAGGACCGATCCAACGTGGCATGGGCATCCTGCCCGTGAGGCGAAATTCATGGGCGGGACGCCCATGTTGTTGTGGGAGGCACTATGGTACGTCACGCAAGCATGACGCGACGCACGTTTCTGCGGGGCACGGCTTCGGCCGTCGCGGTCCCGTACGTTGTCACTTCCTCGGCGCTCGGCGCGAATGGCAAGCGGCCGGCCAGCGAGCGGGTGAATATGGGCTTCATCGGCCTGGGCGGGCAGGGCAGCGGCCATCTCGTGGGCGGGGCGTGGACGTACGTGCCGGGCGGGTACGTCGCGCGCGAGGACGTGCAGGTCCTGGCGGTCTGCGACGTACAGCGCGACCGCCGGAACCGGGCCCGACAGCGGTGCAACCAGGTCTACGCCGAGCGGTTCGGCCGGCCCGGCTACGACGGGGTGCAGGCGTACAATGACTTCCGGGAGGTCCTCGCGCGAGAGGATATCGACGCGGTGCTGATTGCGGTGCCGTACCACTGGGCGGCGCCGATGTCGATCCTGGCGCTGCGAAGCGGCAAGGATGTCTACTGCGAGAAGCCCGTCGCCATCACGGTGCAGGAGACGCGGGTCATGGTCGAGACGGCCCGTCGCTACGGGCGGATCTACCAGGCGGGCACCCAGCAGCGGTCCGAATACGGCGGCAAGTTCCGCCAGGCGTGCGAGCTGGTCCGCAACGGGCGGATCGGGCAACTGAAGGAGGTCTATGCCTACCGCCCGCCGGGGGCGTTCTGGCCGCGGGCGTGGACCTCGGACCGTGCCGTGCCCGTGCCGGACGGGCTCGATTGGGACCTGTGGCTCGGTCCGCTGCCCTGGCGGCCGTTCGGCGGAGAGACCGGTCACGCGCTGTCGGGCATGTTCATCGGCGACGTGAACTGGAGTCCGCACCACTACGACATCATCCAGTGGACGGTCAATCCGGACTTCCGCGCGCCGATCGAGGTGAAGTACAGGAACGGCGGTATCGACTACCGGTACGCCAACGGCGTGGTGGTGTATTCGGGCGGCTATCCCGGCGAGCCGGTCGGCGGCGAGGGCGGCGCCTGCTTCGTCGGCACGACGGGTCGGATTGCGGTGGACCGCAACAGCATCGTGTCCTATCCCGCGAGCGTGCTCCGCGAGCCGCTGCGGCCTGACGACGAGCGGGTGTATCGGGTTGACAGCCATTCCGGGAACTTCCTGGAATGTATCCGCACGCGCAAGCCGACGATCTGTGGTCCGGAGGTTGCCGCGTACACCATGAACGCCATCCTGATCGGCGGCATCGCTTTGGCCCGCAAACGCGATCTGCGCTGGGACCCGGTGACGCTGCAATTCGCGGGAGACGACGCGGCGAATCGACTGCTGTCGTACCCCCCGCGACCACCGTGGACATTGTGAGGCATCGTCCGACGAATTGACTCTCTCTTGCAGGGAAGACAACTCATGAAGAACCACGTCCTCAACCAGATCGCGTTTGTCGGGCTCAGCCTGTTGGCGGCGTGCACCGCCGGGCTCGCGAAGGAGCGAGAGCTGATCGCCGTGCTGCAATCCGGCGCCGGCGTCGTCGAGAAATGCGCTGCTTGTCAGCAATTGAGAATCGCGGGCACGGCCCAATCCGTTGCGGCACTGGCTGCTTTGCTGGGGGACGAACGGGTGGGCCACGCCGCACGGTATGCCCTGGAAGGCATGCCATATCCCGAGGCGGGCGCCGCGCTGCGCGATGCTCTGGGCAGAACTTCAGGAGCCGCCAAGGTGGGTCTGATTGACTCCGTCGGGCGACGGGGCGACATCGCCGCTACCCCGCTATTGAGACCGCTGCTGTCGGACGCGGACGCTCGGATTGCTGCGACGGCGGCTTCGGCGCTGGGGCAGATCGGCGATTACGTTGCCATCCTCACATTGATGGTGGCACCCAGCAGCCCGAATTCCGAAGTTCGGCGCAGTGTGCACGAATCGCTCCTGCGCTGCGCAGAAGTGCGTCTGGATCAAGGGGATGCCTCGCAGGCGGCGCAGATTTATCGTCACGTACTGGAGGGCGAACCGACGTCGGCGATCCGTCTGGCCGCTTGGAGAGGACTGGTCTTGTCGGACGGTGATCGCCGGGTGGAGCTTGTCATGGGAGCACTGACCGGCACCGATAAGCCGTTGCGACTAACCGCCGTCAAGCTGGTGCGGGAGACGCAGGATGACGCGATCCTGAAGGCCTGTTTGCGGCAGTGGAAATCGCTTGGCGCGGACGCCCAGGTACTTGTCATCAACCTGCTGGCGAACCGATCGGACCGGGCGTCGCTGCTTGACATTTTGGCCGCGTGTCGGTCCTCGGAGAAGTCGGTCCGCATCGCCGGCATCGAAGCGCTCGGCGTCCTTGGCGACGCGGGCCATGTGCTGTGGCTGGCCGAGCCGGCGGCGCGGGCCGCCGGCGAGGAGCAGGCCGCGGCACGTGAGAGTCTGCGAGTGCTGCGCGGTACGGATGTCCACGCCAGGATGATTGGACGTATGAAGGAGGCGGATGCGGCGGTCCAGGTCGAACTGGTGCAGGCACTGGCGGACCGCGGGGCGACGGAGGCGACGCCCGTGCTGTTGCAGTTGGCGACGGGCGACGAGGCTTCCGTTCGCGCCGCATCGTACCGCGCGCTGCGGGAATTGGCCGGGACCGCCGAGATCGAGACGCTGGTGGCGCTGTTGGCTGGTGCGCCGAGTGAGGAACAGAAGCAGTTGGAGAACGTGATTCTGGGCGTGGCGCGGCGGACGAACGCGGCGGCCCAGACCTCGAAGGCAATTCTGGCCAAGCTGGATTCGGTTCCGGATACGCACCGCCAGGGCACGATGATCGGGATTCTGGGTCAGCTCGGCGATGCCTCCGCGCTGGCCACGCTGCGCCGGGCCTTGCGCGACGCCGACAGGGAGATCCGGTACACGGCGATTGCGGGGCTCGGTCGTTGGCCGGACGCAACGCCATTGCCCGATCTGTTGCAGGTGGTCCGAGACGATACGAACAGCGCCCATCAAGTCCTGGCCCTGCGCGGGTATATCGATCTGGTGGGCCGCGCGGACTCGATGAAAGCCGAGGAGAAGGTCCAATGCTGCAAGACGGCTCTGAGTCTGGCGCCAAATGCGGCGGAGAAAAGGCGGGTGTTTGCGGTCCTGACGAATGTCAAGACGGTCGAGGCGCTGCAGTTGGCGGCCTCGGGCGTGCAGGATGAACCAATCAAGGAGGAAGCGGCCCTGGCGGTGGTGGCGATTGCCAAGGATATTTCTGCCGGCAACGCAGAACCCGTAAAGGCGGCTTTGGGCAGCGTCGTCACCGCCACTGTCAGGAACGCCGCCAAGGAGCAGGCCCAAAAAATGCTGGATGACCTCGGGGCGGCCCAGAGTTACCTGACGGATTGGGAAGTGGCCGGGCCGTATATGGAGCAGGGGAAGAACTACGCCCAGTTGTTCGACACGCCCTTCGAGCCGGAGAAGCCCAAAGCCCAGGTTGCGTGGCGGAAGATGCCGGTCTCCAGGAGCGATCCGCATCCGGCGTATCTCGATCTGCTGAAAGAGTTCGGCGGCGAGCAGCGGGTCGCCTATCTGCGGACGCGGATCGAATCGGCCCAGATCCGGCCCGTGACGCTGGAGATCTTCAGCGACGACGGCGTGAAGGCCTGGCTCAACGGCAGGGTCATCCACGCCCACAACGTCGCCCGCCCGATCCTGGCCGAGCCGGACCGGGTGAACGTCACGCTCCAGAAGGGCGTCAACACGCTCCTGCTGAAGGTCACGCAGAACAACCTGCCCTGGGGCGCGGTCGTCCGGATGCGGGAGATGAAGATCGCCCCGGCGCGGGTCGGCGAAGGCTGGCGGCTGCACGTGATCGACGCCGACTCCCGCTTCGAGGCGGCGACCGCGTTCGACGTGAACCGCGACGGCAAGCTCGACATCGTCTGCGGCGGGTTCTGGTACGAGGCCCCGCACTGGAAGAAGCACTTCCTGCGCGAGATCAAAGAGGAGGGGGGGTACCACTACGACTTCGCCAACCTCGCCATGGACGTGGACGGCGATGGCTGGATCGACACCGTCGGCGCCGCCTGGCACAACAAGATGGTGTACTGGGTCCGCAACCCCGGTGCCGGCGGCGGGCCCTGGGAGGTCTTCGAGATCGACACGCCCGGCAACATGGAGACCGCGCTGGCCTTCGATATCAATGGCGACGGCCAGCTTGACATCCTGCCCAACATCATGACGGCGGCCGCCTGGTACGAGTTTCGCCGCGACCCGACCGCCCCGCAGGGCGTGCGCTGGCACAAGCACCCGCTGTCCAAGGAAGGGGCCGGGCACGGCAATGGCGCCGGCGACATCAACGGCGACGGCCGCTGCGATATCGTGGTGGCGAAAGGCTGGCTGGAGCAGACCGCGACCGGCTGGCAATGGCATCCCGAATTCGATCTCGGGCACGCGAGTGTCCCGATTCTCGTGCACGATGTCGACGGCGATGGGAACGCGGACCTCATCTGGGGCCTGGGCCACAATTACGGCCTGTTCTGGCTCGAGCAGACCGTCGAGGACGGCCGCCGCGCCTGGAAGAAGCACCTGATCGACGATTCGTGGTCCCAGCCGCACTTTCTGCTGATGGCCGACCTCGACGCCGACGGCAAAGCCGAGCTGGTCACGGGCAAGCGTTACTATGCCCACAACGGCAACGATCCGGGCGCGAATGACCGGGTTTGCATCTACTACTACAAGTTCGATGCCGCCGCGAGGAGCTGGACGCGGCATGCGATCCATGAAGGCGGGCGCGTCGGGTTCGGGATCAACACCGTTGCGGTGGACATCGACGGCGACGGCGACCTCGACATCGTCGCCCCCGGCAAGAGCGGCTTGTATTTGCTGGAGAATGTGCGGAAGTAGGGTGGGGCTTGCCCCACCATGATTGATGGACTAGGTGATTGATTATTGACTATCGATGATTGATAATTTGCCGCCGTGCGACCTCGATGGTCGTTCAATCATCCATAATCAACCATCCATAATCGATTCTGGAGATGTGCCATGCCAAGACCGAAGATCGTGATGATTGGAGCGGGCAGCCTGATTTTCTGCAAGACGCTGACGATGGACATCCTGGCCACCGCGGCCCTGCAGGACTGTGAGATCTGCCTGATGAACCGGACGAAGCCCAAGCTCGACAAGATGGAGGCCTTCGTCAAAGGGGTGGTCAAGGAGAACAAGCTGCCGACCAAAGTGACGGCAACGCTCGATCTGCGTAAAGCCCTCGAAGGCGCCAAGTACGTGATCAACATGATCCAGGTGGGCGGCGTCGAGGCCTTTCGCATGGATTACGAGATCCCGCTGCGGTACGGCGTCGATCAGTGCATCGCGGATTCCATCGGTCCTGGCGGGGTCTTTCGGGCCCTGCGGACGATCCCGGTCCTGGCCGAGATGGCGGCGGACATGAACGAGCTGTGTCCCGAGGCGATCCTCCTGAACTACGCCAACCCGATGGGGGCCAACTGCGCGGCCCTGGGCCGGGTGGCGCAGGTGCAGTTTATCGGACTGTGTCACGGCGTCCAGACGACGCTCGATCTCATCAGCCGGTACGTGGAGGTGCCCAAAGAGCAGGTTGATTTCGTCTGCGCGGGCATCAACCACATGGCGTGGTTCCTGGCCCTGCGGGACAAGCGCGATGGCCGCGACCTGTACCCGCTCCTGCGCACGAACATCGAAAAGCCCGAGTACTACGTCAACGAGAAGGTCCGCGGCGAGGTCATGCGGCACTTCGGCTACTTCATGACCGAGAGCACGGGACACTTGTCGGAGTACGTACCGTGGTTCCGCAGCAGCCGGCGGGCGCTGGACCTGTACTGCGATCAGCCGGGGTTCGGCGGGGCGTCGGGGGCCTACTACAACTACTGCAATATGCTGGCCGAAAAGTACAAGACCGTCGACTACCTGGCGACCGAATCCAAGAAGATCGGGCGGCGCAGCGTCGAATACTGCTCCTACATCCTCGAAGCCGCCGAGACCGACCACACCTTCCGGCTCAACGGCAACGTCCGCAATGACGGCTACATCACCAATCTGCCCCAGGGCTGCTGCGTCGAAGTCCCGGTCTTCGTCGACTCGCGCGGGCTGCACCCGGTGCGGATCGGGGATCTGCCGCCGCAATGTGCGGCCCTGAACCAGAGCAATGTCACGGTCCAGCAACTGGCGGTCGAAGCGGCGCTGACAGGTAACCCCGAGTACGCCATGCAGGCGATCGCTCTGGACCCGCTGACCTCGACGGTCTGCACCTTGAAGGATGCTCGCGACATGACCCGCGAGATGCTGGAGGCCCAGAAGCAGTGGCTGCCGCAATTCGCGGGCAAGCGCCTGGCGGCCAAGCCCGTGATCGAGGTCTCTCGGGACACCGTGGCCGTGGATGTCCCGCTCGATCCGGCTCTGGCTATTGCCCATCGGTTCCAGGAATTGGCAAAATAGCGGGTATGCCGATCTCTACGTCGGGGATTCTGGGGCCTTGAGAAAAAATAGAAAAGCTTGACAGCACGGTTGGCGCA